>DATGCB010000349.1:0-3837 GCA_035312365.1 Eudoraea sp.
CGCCCTGGACTGATGAATAACCAGCATCCCGGATTTGATCGTTGTCACAATGTACTTACGCCGTAACTGAAGCGTAGTGACCACTGATTCCTCGAGCTCTCTTTGCTCCTCAAAGATGGAACTTGCAATGGTTTCTGCTTCAAAACTGACACTGCTAAATTCATCACCTTTCCCTGTGACCGCTTCCAATCCTGTGTACATTTGCTCCCAGCCTTTGACGTTCTTTTTTTTGTTACCCTGGGTCCCTTGTTGTCCCATATCCGTATTAAAAGGGTTGAAACGCATATCAACCGTTACTTTAGGGGGCCTGGCTCCTTTATACCTGTAGGAATACGGGGTTTCCAGATTTTGGTCCTGTTCAAAATCCAGGACCGGGGCTACGTTAAATTGCCCCAAACTGTGTTTTACGGCAGACCGTATAATGGCATAGAGTGTCTGTTCATCATCAAACTTTATCTCTGTTTTTGTCGGATGGATGTTGATATCTATGGATGAGGGATCTACCTCCAGATACAGAAAATAACCGGGATAACTGTCCGGTTTAATTAGACCTTCAAATGCATTCAGCACCGCATGATACAGGTACGGGCTTTTTATGAATCGATTATTTGCGAAAAAAAATTGTTCCCCCCTGCTCTTTTTCGCATATTCCGGTTTGCATAAGAAGCCCTTGATTTGTACAACCTGGGTTTCCTCCTGCACCGGTACCAATTTGACGTTGGTTTTACTCCCAAAAATATGTACAATGCGTTTTCTGAGCGGGGCGGTTGGTAAATTGAACAACTCGCTGCCATTGTGGTAGAAATTAAAAGCGACAGCCGGGTGTGCCAACGCAACCCTGTGAAATTCGTCAGTAATATGGCGGAATTCCACCTGGTTCGATTTTAAAAAATTTCTACGGGCCGGAATATTAAAAAAAAGATTCTTTACCGCAATAGAGGTACCTTTGGGACAGACCACAACATCCTGGCCTATCAGATTGCTCCCCTCTATTTTGATTGAAGTCCCCACTTCCTCTGAGGCTGTCCTGGTCTGCATTTCCACATGGGCGATTGCGGCAATGGAAGCCAAAGCTTCGCCCCTGAACCCTTTGGTATGTAAATGAAACAGATCCTCTGCGCACTTAATCTTGGAGGTGGCATGGCGCTCAAAACTCAGGCGGGCATCCGTGGGGCTCATTCCAATACCATCATCAACCACCTGTATGAGCGTTTTACCCCCGTCTTTAACGATGAGTTTAACGGTGGCAGCTCCTGCATCTATGGCATTTTCCAGGAGTTCCTTGACCACGGAAGCTGGCCGCTGTACCACTTCCCCGGCAGCGATCTGATTGGCTACATGATCTGGCAATAATTGAATAATATCTGCCATTAGCTCTTAAAGAATATGGATAGATCAAAATCTATGATGTAAAGAAAAATAAAGACCAGGATAAAAATAATTACGAGCATTCTAATTCTTAAATTGCGATCACCGGCCCTTTTGGAATCGGCCATGGCGCTGGCGAATCTTCCCTTTAAGCCTCCCGGGGAATTCAATGTGGTTCGGTACTTGTCTAATTTGTGCTCAATTTTAAAGGGGTTGCCTTTCCCTTTATCATCATAATAACGAGGTGAATAACTGAATTTTTTGTTCTTGCGTAACCTTGTAAATTTTCCCATGATTCGTATCTTTCAAAGTTACTTAAAATCAAAAAAAGTGCCGAAGTATCTCTGCCAAAAATTGTTAACTTTTTTGTGTGATACCGCAGTATCACTTGGAAAAGTTCTCCGTTGCCATAGTCGTAAGGAACTTCAATTCGCTCGCGGATATAACCGAATTAGGAGGGGATACGGAAAGGCATATTTCCAAAATATCTTTTACAATGAAGCCATTTTAATTGCTGCGATGGCCGCCTCGGTTCCCTTATTTCCATGTTTCCCGCCGCTCCGGTCCTTAGCCTGTTGTAAGGTGTCGTCAGTTAGTACGCAAAAAATAACCGGGGTATTTGTGTGAACATTGAGGTCTTTGATACCCTGGGCCGTGGCACTGCACACAAAATGAAAGTGATCGGTTTCCCCGCGAATCACACTGCCAATAGCGATTACGGCATTCACATTATGTTCTGAAATCATTTTCTTGCAACCGAAGGTGAGCTCAAAGCTACCCGGGACATCCCACCTCAGTATATTGGTCTTTTGAGCCCCGCAGTCCAGCAACGCGCTCAGGGCCCCTTTATACAGTCCTTCTGTTATATCAGAATTCCATTCAGAAACAACAATCCCAAACCGAAGTTCCTTCGCACTTGGGATGGAAGCTTTGTCGTAAACCGACAAATTTTTGTGTTCTGTCGCCATCTTCAGGAACCGCTTTTGGCCATGCCAATAAATACATCGATGGTCTGCGCCTCCTGAGACTTGGGGAATTCGTCCTTTACACGTTGAAAATACTGAAGTGCTTTGCTTTTTTGATCCAGTTCCATGGCCGTGACCCCTGCCTTGTAGAGAAATCGTGGCGTTGTGTAATCATTTGTGTTGTGCGCTATGGCCTTCTCATAATACTCCAGGGCTTCAGAAGGCTGTCCAAGTTGCATAAATGCATCACCAATTCCGCCAAGTGCCAGGGGTCCGGTCATTGGTTCACTGGTAGAAAATTGTTCAAGGTACCTTATGGCCTCGTCGTATTGTTGCATCTGCAAATAAACCATCCCCGCATAATAGTTTCCCAGATTAGCGGCGGGGGTCCCCCGATATTCATCGATAATATCCAGGAATCCATATTTCCCCTCGGCTCCGTTCAAAGCTAAATTATACAGTGAATCTCTCTGTGCAGGACTGTTGAGTGCCTGATCGAAATACTGTTGAGGGTAAAACATTTCATTTGCAGCGCTCAGTACTTTCGGCTTTAATATAAATTGGTTATAAGCAAGGTATCCCAAAACACTTACGGCAATAACCCCGATGACTCCCAAAATGTAATTCTGGTTTCTGGCTACCCATTGTTCCGATCTCGATGCGCTTTCATCCAGGGTGCTGAATACCTCTGCCGTTGTACTGCTCTGCTCATTGAGCGCCCGTTCTTCGGCCTTATTTTTTGGTTTAAACCCCCTCTTTTTATATGTTGCCATTTTTAATTTATTGGTGGCGCAAAAATAAAGTTTTTATACAAAACCCAAGCGGTATTTATTCGTTATTTTTGATATTTTGCACCCTCGGTTGCACTCATTAAACAGGCCCTTGCATGCATCTCAATAATTTATCACTCATCAATTATAAAAATTTTGAGACCAGGGATTTCGAATTCGATACCAAGATAAATTGTTTTGTAGGCGACAACGGTGTGGGAAAAACCAATGCGCTCGACGCCATTTACCACCTTGCATTTGGCAAAAGTTATTTTAACCCCATGGCTACCCAAAATATAAAACACGGGGAAGATTTTTTTGTGATAGACGGCCGGTTCGCTAAAGGCACCAGGGTTGAAAAAATTGTGTGCAGCCTGAAACGGGGCATGAAGAAGACCATGAAACGAAATGGTAAAATCTACGACAGGCTATCGGATCATATCGGTCTTCTTCCCTTGGTGATCATTTCTCCGGCAGACAGGGACCTCATTATTGAAGGTAGTGAAACCAGGCGCAGGTTTATGGACGGAGTGATCAGTCAATCCAATGCGAAATACCTGCAAACCCTTATAAAATACAATAAAGTACTCTCTCAACGCAACGCCCTGTTAAAATACTTTGCTGCAAACCAGACGTTTAATGATACCACTATTGGGGTTTACAACGAGCAGATGGCCTCTTACGGGTCCCTAATCCATGAAAAAAGGGTGGAATTTATAGAGGCATTCCGGCCT
>DATGCB010000350.1:0-7889 GCA_035312365.1 Eudoraea sp.
AGATTAACCGTGCCGGTTTGCACATTGGCATTGCCATCCTGGCCGTCAACACCATCCTGCCCGGCCACTCCCTGTGTCCCGGGCGGGCCCTGTGCCCCGATAGCTCCGTCCATCCCATCCTCCGGAGAACAGGAAGAACCAATTATAGCCATGATCAATAACCCATACTTTAAAAGTTTTGTTGTTGTTTTCATACATCAAGGGTTTTACATTGTTTATTTGTTAAAATACCATATAATTTGAATATAAAAAATTGACAACTAGTAATTTATGTAAACCAGGGGTTAATAGCCCCAACACTGTATGGTAGTGTGGGATCATTGGTATTAAACTAAAAAAACCTGCCGGCCCCTTAGCTCCTCCATTACACCTGTAGTGCAACTGGCTCAAAGGGCCGGCAGGTTTTTGGGCGCTCATCAAGGCATGCTTTAAAAGGCCCAGGGCGCCGGTGGCCTAATAAATTTTCTGCCTCGATTAGTTTTTACAGGATGGTAATCCCGAACCGCCCGATTGCTATGACGTTATGCCTGAATGCTAAACAGGGCCGACAAAAACAACATTTTCTACATATTCACATCCATTTTTTCGAAATACAATTCATCTGATGTGGATGCCTAAAAGTAGTATGCACTTTCCACCTCTCAAATGAAAATTGTGCCCTGAGCCTCCAAAACTGTGTGTGTATGTGTCTTTATTGTATGGATGGTAAAGAAATCCTGCACAGGATCCGGAGCTGTTCAGCAACCTGGTCGTGCACTTCGAAATATGTGAAGGCATTGATTCCTGAGGGGAATTTACCCCATTAAAAAACCCGCTGTTATTGAACATGAATCAACAGCGGGTTTTCCCAAACTAACCAAACTAAACTAATTCAACTATATTCTGAGAGAGATTTAAAACCCCATTTCAATGCCGGATCTTTGTCGGGAGAAATAGGGTTTCGTCTCATTGCTTTTTGCCAAATTTCCTACAAAATCCATTACGCTGCATTACAAAACGTATAACTGGTTGTAAAAACTGTATAACTGGCAGGGTTCAGGGTATTTCCTGTCGCCTCTGAGCAGTGTGTTGTCCCTGATTTTGAATGGGAATTAAGCAGTTGACAGGCAATATTTAGAGAGGGTTTGTTAACAGGAATTTAAGTTTTTTTTAATACATTGTATATCAAACATTGCCAACCATGACAAAATCAACCACCAACCTGCTTGGAATCATAATTACAATTTTGGCAGGGGCTTATTTTTTTGTTAAGTACTGCAGTGAATGCCGCGACGGGAATGTGAGTGTGAAAGATGAAATTGTGACTCCCCCGGTACCGAAACCCACTTCGTACCCATTTACCGTAAGTGATGGGGATTTTAACCTCCACACAGCGGATAACTTTAATTTTAAAGTGTCCTCTGCCACCTTCCTTGAACCCCTGTCCCAACAGGTAAGGGATAGCATCGTTCCCGGATTGAAAAATTTTTTGACAGAAAATGAGAACAAGGTCCTTAATATTACAGGCCTTTACAGGCAAGACGATGTCAATAATACGGCATTTCCCGATTTAGGCCTTGCCCGTGCCAACGATGTCAAAAACTATTTTGTTTCCCGGGGAATTCCATCGGCCCAAATAAATACCGGGGGCAAAATAATGCCGGAAATGGTCCCAAATGGCGATGTATTTCTCGGGCCGGTTGAATATTCCATTGAGGTAACGGCCGTGGATATAGAAGCAGAAATGAAAGTGCTCCATGAAAGAATTACGACAGATCCCTTAGTGCTCTATTTTGAAACTGCAGAAGCTACTATCAGCCTCACCGAAGAACAACGGCAAAAATTTGCTGAGATCTCGAGATATCTCGATAAGGTTGAAAACGCCAGATGTGAGATTACCGGGTATACTGACAACGAAGGCGGGCCTGAGACCAATATCAAACTCGGGCAGGAACGGGCAGATTTCGCCAAAGCCTATATCATGAGCAATGGTATTCCCGCTTCCAAAATAAAAGCCGAATCCAAAGGTTCCGCGGATCCCGTAGCAAGCAATGAAACTGAAGAAGGAAGGGCAAAGAACAGAAGAACAGTGATTACAATTAAAAACCAACCATAAAAAAAGAGAACATGGGCTTTGAAAATATAAACATCTGGTGCTGGCTGATCCCCATTCTGATCGGCGTAATTTGTAGCATTCTCGGATATTTGATAGGGAAAAGCAGGGATAATGCGCTGGAGCTTACCTCAGATCTGAATGCGCTGTCGGACAAAAATGCAAAATTGGAAGCAGATCTGGCAGACTGTCATCACAAGTTGTCTTCCTATGTTGGGATGGCTTCTACTTATGTGCCGTCCATCCCATTTGATGCCAAAGCCGCGCGCACTGCATTTGGCAAAAGAATCAAGCAGGATGACCTGACGGTCGTAGAGGGGATAGGCCCAAAAATAGCGGGGTTATTCCATAATTATGACATTAAAACGTGGAAAGCTCTATCAGAAACCTCGGTTGCCAAATGCCAGGAGGTCCTGGATTCGGGCGGGGAACGCTATAAAGTTCACGATCCTGCCTCATGGCCAATGCAAGCCAAAATGTGTTATGAAGGAAAGTGGAAAGATCTCTATAAGTGGCAGGAAGAACACCATCATGGAAAGTTATAGGTAATCAGATGACCCTGCCGGCAACGTAGGATATTTACAGCATCCCATTGGCTTCCACCCATTTGAACTTATACTGGGTATCGGGAAATTTCATCCTCTCCGATATCCGTTGCAACCTTTCCGGGAGTTTCATAAGGTAATCCCTTGCCCTTTCGGCATCATCGGACAAACTACGCAAGGCATCCAATTCCCAATAGTCATTCAGTTTGCCGAGTATATCTACGTAATCCTGGGCGGTATATACTCCCAGACGCTGAGCACAGTTAGAAAAAGATTCAAATGCTTCCCCAATGACACCACCGGATTCCCTGAGAAAATGTGCGGGCATTACAATTTTCCTTTTCATCATCTCGGCAAATGCGAGGATCATTCCGCTGGGATCATGATCCAATATAGTTTTTACAAACTCCCGGTATGCCAGATGGTGGCGCATTTCATCCCCCGCGATGATCGCACACATTTTGCTCAACAACGTATTTCCCTTTTTTTTGGCCATTTGCCCCACTCTTTTATGTGAAATATTGGTTGCCAGTTCCTGAAAAGTGGTGTATACAAAATTCTTATAAGGATCTCTGTCCGTCCCAATGTCAAAACCATCTGCCAGCAGGTGTTGGGTGGTTATCTCTACTTCCCTCATATTGACCCTTCCGGAGAGATAGAGGTACTTACTTAAAACATCGCCATGCCTGTTCTCTTCCGCGGTCCATGCGCGCACCCATTTGGACCATCCGTTTTCCTTTTCTGCGTGCTGGTTTATTCCTACTACATCCATTAACCAGGATTCATAGGTTGGCAAGGCTTCTTCCGTAATGGTATCGGCAACCAGCGTCACCCAAAAATCATAGCCCAGTTCCCTGGCCTCCTCCCGTATCTGATGAACGTGATCAAAAAATCCCTCACTTTCGGAATCGGGAAGAAAATCTGTCGGCTGCCAAATGTCTTCGATCGGGATCAAAAAGGAGTCCATAAACCCTGCCACATGGGGCTCAACTGCCTGCATCACTTCTAATCTTAAATTTTTATCGGACATCCTGAATTTTTTACAAAGTTCGTGATTAATATACTGAAATTTAGATGAAAATCAGTATATTTTAGTTCCTTCCGTTTTCTCCGGGGTACAATTTAAATACGGGGTCGGATTGCCACACTTCTTTTGTATCCGCGTCGATGACGGACAATGGGCCTCTAAAGGCGGCTCCTGTATCAATATTCCATACGTTCGCTGCATTTACCGGGAGGGTTTCCCCTATCCTTGTTACCGGGGTATGCCCAATGTATATTTCCTTGTAGTTGATGAGTCGTTTTGGATACCTGGGATCACTCGCAGGGAGTTCAGGATCCAGTGACAGGGCCACTTCCCAAAGAGTCCTGTCCCAATAAAATATCGCAGGGAAATACTCGTATTCAACCCCCTTAATATTGGTGAAGCCGGCGTGTAGAAACAAGCGATTCTCCGTATCCTGGTAATAATTCTGAAGTCCGGAAAAGAACTGAATATGCCTGTATCTGGTGGTTTCATCGACCTTTAAATATGAATCCATCGTTGCCTCGCCCCCATGTTGAAACCACAACGGATTATCTTTCCATGTAGTCAGCCAGTCCAGGCAGAGTTCATCGTGATTGCCCCTGAGGAAGATACAGTGATGTGTCCCCTTCAAGTCAATTAAAAATTCAACGGTTTCAACAGCCTGGCTCCATCCATCCACATAATCCCCAAGAAAAATCAGCCGGTCATCCTTTTGCACGCTGGCATGTGCAAATACCTGCTTCAAAGCCTTTAAACCGCCATGAATATCACCGATCACCAATTTTCTCATTGTGCAAAAATCGCAATAAGTGCAATAAGTACCACGATAAATAATACCAAAAAGAAAATCTTCCAGAAGGAATATGGCCGGGTCCCGTGGATAATCCCTGTCTGCCCGTTCACGTAAAAGTGATATTTCTTTTTGTGATACCTGTAGGCACTTATGTATACTGGCAACAGGACATGTTTGAAGGTTTCCTCGGACAGTTTAATATCCGCATGATGGATGCGCTGGGTGTCCCCTCCGATATCTCCTCTAATCCAGCTATAAGCAATTTCCTTGGCGCGTTGAAATGACTTGTGATGTCCTTCTTTTAAGGGTATTGTGTATTTCTCCGTAACAAAACCTGAAAGGTATTTGGAATTGAACGGGACCAATTGTTTCATATTCCAACGCGATATCTTTGCCGGGATCTCATTCTGTTTCTTCACAGATGCATTGATCAGGATGTCGTCCACAAAACCCTCAACCTGCCCGGATGCGTGGGTCCATCGTGTTTTTCTCACCTGCCTGGTCCGGCGGCCATTTTTTGTCCGGTAGGTTTGGGTTTCATAATAATAATCACCGCGTTGCCCCTGATATAAGGCAAAAAGCTGTGCGTCAAAAGTCCAATAAGGCACGTATAATCCGTGTAAGGCCTCCGGGTCCAAAGCGGCACGTTTTAATCTGTTCGGGGCAAACCATAGTTTTTTGACCCAGGACTTAAAGATAGTACCAGCCTCCTTTCTATCCAGTTGAAAGGGTATTAGAGCCCCCGGGCTTATCCATCCTTCTCGTTCCAGGTCTTCCCTGATGAGGGGTTCTCCGCAGTAAACACAGTACAAGGATTTATAGCTCTCCGCTACATGCTGGTTCCCTCCGCAATTTTTGCAGTGCAGCAAATCTATGGTTTCAGTATAAGCATTATCGCCTACCGCTTTGAGATAATGCCGGAGCTCGAGCTCTTCGAAACTGCTTTTGGCCTTTTCAATAAATTCCTCATAGCCGCAGTATTCACATTTAATCTGATGTGAGCCGGGCTTGAATTTTAGCTCTGCACCGCAACTGGCGCATGACTTTTTCTCTTCCGATCGCTTGGTTTCTTCCATGGATTATCCCTGTAATTCCCATAGGGTTGGGAATCTGTGAAAAACAGATGGCACAGTTATCTAGGTAGTTGGTAGTGGTGGAGGGGTATTTCCGCCTAAAAAAACCTTTAGTTCTTCCACATCGTTCAGGGCCGACCAATTGGGAAGCCCCCGCTTCCATATCAGGGAATCTTTGTTGATCGTTCTATTGGCGAACAGCTCTTTTAGCTTATTAAACGAAACCGGGCCCATTTGCTGCCCGTCAACGGCATAGTGATATTGTACCTGTGCGGGTATTGGAGGCGGAGTGGTTGTCCCGGGTTGTTTTATGGTTGTGGGCTGCTGAACGGCAGGTTGGTTCATCATGGATCCCATTTGCTGTGCCAATACAAAACCCATGCCCATGCCCATACCGGCCCCGGCAGTCCCTCCTTCATTCCTGGCTGCGGCCTCCATTGCCTTAGCTGCTTTAAATTGGGCGAGCCTTGACATGTCTAATTTATCGAGCCTGCTGTATTCAAAGATCTCTTTTTTGAGTTCTTCAGGCATAGAAACATTTTCTATATAAAATTTTTCAAGCTCAATTCCAACGCGATCAAATTCGGGTTGCATTACTTCCCGGCAGGTCTCGGAGAGTTCACTGGTGTTTGCTGCATACAATTCGAGGGGGAGGTTGGCTTCCCCTACCGTATCGGTAAATCGGGTAACGATCAGACTTTTGAGATGCTCGTTCACCTCATAATTTGTAAAGTTGCCGTCGGTACCCACAACATCCACGACAAATTTACCGGGATCGCTTATTCTATAGCTGTATGTGCCAAATGCCCTTATTTCCGTAAGCCCGAATCGTTCATCACTAAGCATTACCGGATTTTTTGTTCCCCATTTTTCATCCGTAAACAATCTGGTATTTACAAAGTATACCTCAGCTTTGAACGGGCTGTTAAATCCGTATTTCCAACCTTTTAAGGTCGTTAAAACAGGAAGGTTTTTGGTGTTGAGTTCATAGGTCCCAGGTGTGAAGACATCCGCGAGTACCCCCTCGTTTACAAATACGGCTTTCTGCCCTTCACGAACAACCAGTTTCGCACTGTTCTTTATTTCATTCTGATAGCGCTCAAAGCGGTGAACAATGATATCATTGGAGTCATCTAACCATTCTACAATATCAATAAATTCATGACTTAGTTTCTTTTTGATTTCATCGAATAAACCCATTTCAAAAGTGTTTTTAATTTTTGAAGAAGGTACTAATTTCCTAAAAACACACCAAGTACAATCAGGCGAAACATATTGGTGACCACAGAAAAATCTTTGAATGCAGGGGGAGATAAATATTTTGCAGTAACATTGTAATTCCAATCAAGCAGAAATTGAATTAAAGGACTATGAAAAAAGTGTTTTGCATTGGTGAATTGTTGATCGACTTTGTGGCGGAAAAGCAGGGTGCGGACCTTTCGAAGGCCACGGAATTTACAAAAAAAGCCGGGGGTGCACCTGCAAATGTGGCATGTGCAATTGCAAAATTAGGGGGAAGAAGTTATTTCGTCGGTGCTGTTGGCAAGGACCCATTTGGAACCTTTCTTCTGCGAATTTTACGAGATAACGGGGTGGATACAAGCCTGGCACAACGTTCAGATATCTTTACAACACTGGCCTTTGTGTCTCTTGCAGAGGATGGGGAAAGGGATTTTGTCTTTAGCAGGGGAGCCGACAAAGAATTAAAATACAATCCGGCTATCAAAACAGACTTTAAACATAACATGTTGCATCTTGGTGCAGCTACCGCACTTTTGGGAGGAAGGCTGGAAGAGGCCTACAGTCATTATTTTTTTGATGCCTTTACCAAGAATACCTTCATCAGTTTTGATCCCAATTTCAGGGGAGATCTCTGGAAAAACAAGGAAAGGGAATTTATAAAAAAGTGCATGCCCTTTGTTGAAAAATCCCAGCTCTGTAAATTCAGTATGGAGGAGGCACAGTTACTCTCCGGGAAAGAGGACGTCCCCCTGGCCTGCAGAGCATTGCATGAGCTTGGTGCCGGGATAATAACCGTTACTCTTGGGTCTGAGGGCACCTATGTGAGTACCGGGTCTTCTGCCCGAGTGATTCCCAGTATTGAGGTAAATCCCGTGGATACCACCGGCGCCGGGGATGCCTTTATGGGCTGTCTGCTACAACAAATCGCCGCTTTGGATAACAGCAATGCCATTTTGGAGCAGGACGAGCTCTTATTCCGGATGGTAAAAAAAGCGAATATTGCTGGGGCATTGACCACCACCAATTACGGCGCTATTGCTTCCCTGCCGAGCAAAGAAGCATTGGAAAGTAATGATGTTTTATAAGCGGAATTTTAAAAGCGTGCCTGGGAATCTCA
>DATGCB010000351.1:0-3062 GCA_035312365.1 Eudoraea sp.
GTTTCAGAGATTCGTGAAAAACCACCGGCAGTCCTCATGGATACCGGTTCTCCTCATCATGTGCAAATGGTAACCGGTCTCCAAGATATTGACGTGGCCAGGGAAGGCGCAAAATTGCGGTACGGACTCTATGGGGAAAATGGCCGGAACATAAATTTTGTGGAAGCAGTTGGCGATAACTTGTTCGCCGTACGGACGTATGAACGGGGGGTGGAGGATGAAACATTGTCCTGCGGCACCGGGGTAACTGCGGTTGCTTTGGCGATGCATTACACCGGAAAAACCAAAGAGCGGCAGGTACGGATCGAGGCAAGGGGCGGGGCATTGCTGATCACCTTCGAACCGGGTAAAAAGGGATATGAGAATATTTACCTGAGCGGCCCTGCAGTGCAGGTTTTTAAAGGAGAAATTCAATGTTGAATTTAAAGGGTAAAAATATCTATCTGAGGGCCCTTGAACCGGAGGATCTCGAATTTCTTTACGAACTTGAGAACAATCCCGCGATCTGGGAGGTCAGTGGAACAGTGACGCCCTATTCCAACCATGTACTAAAACTTTACCTGGAAAACGCCTATCGAGACATTTATGATGTAAAGCAACTTCGATTGTGCATTTGTGCAAATGAGGGTAATACGATCGGACTTATCGACCTTTTTGATTTTGACCCTAAGAACCGCCGTGCGGGAATGGGGATTGTGGTTTTGGATCCTTCAGACAGGAATAAGGGTGTGGGGGCCGAGGCAATAGAGTTGCTAAGTAAATATGCTTTTACCATCCTGAATTTGAGACAACTCTATGCCAATGTGGGGGAAGAAAATGTGGCGAGCATCCACCTGTTTAAAAAACTGGGGTTTGAAAAAGTGGGTGTAAAACGAGACTGGATACTATCCGAAGGGATATTTAAAAACGAAGTACTGTTTCAAAAGATCAACAGCTGATGTACATAAAACGGATATTACTGGCCATAGTGTTTATGGGACTTCTGGCCGGAGGGGCTTTTGCCTATATGGTCTATACTGCTTTTTTTACACCTAACACCGCGTTCAGTACCCGGGAAGCTGTTGTATATGTACCATCTGATGCCTCCTTTAATGATGTAAAAGAGCTTCTTTCACCTATATTAAAGGACATTTCTTCTTTTGTAACGGTTGCAGAACGTAAAAAGTACGTCTTCAATGTCAAAGGCGGAAAGTATGTCCTTAATAGTGGGATGAATAACAATGACCTGGTCAATACACTCCGAAGTAAGAATGTTCCGGTAAAAGTTTCATTTAACAATCAGGAGACGCTGGCCGATTTAGCCGGGAGGATTGCCGCTCAGATTGAAGCGGATAGTGTTGCATTGCTGGAGGCCTTCAATGCACCCGAATTTCTAAGGCAGCATCAACTTGATGATAACACAAAACTGGGCATTTACCTGCCAAACAGCTACGAGTTTTTTTGGAATACAGATGCAAGGGGATTCCGTGATCGGATGAAGATGGAATATGACCGATTTTGGAACGAAGAACGGTTGAATAAAGCGAAAATGAAAAATCTGTCCCCAATTCAGGTAATTTCGCTGGCCTCTATTGTACATAAAGAAACCGCCAAGGTCGAAGAACGTCCGAGGGTTGCAGGCCTGTATTTAAACAGACTGGATCAAAAGATGTTATTGCAGGCAGATCCGACCGTGATATACGCCATTAAAAGACATACAGGTAATTTTGATACCGTGATTAAAAGGGTGCTTTACAAGGATTTGGAACTCGATTCTCCCTATAATACCTACAAATATTCCGGAATCCCCCCGGGTCCTATTACAATGCCCGATATTTCGGCCATTGATGCGGTTCTGAATGCTGAAAACCATGACTATCTATACATGGTGGCTAATGTTCAAGATTTTGGATACCACAAATTCGCCGAAACTCTTGCACAGCACAACCGGAATAAAGTGCAGTACGTCCGATGGATCAATGAGCAAAAGATCAATAGATAGCCCCTTTATCCCAATTTTTGATCAACTCGACCAAAACCTCTTTTTTTTAAGAAAATCTTATCTCTTTTGCGGCTTTTGGGCCGTATCTTTGACCCCAGAAATTTAAGCTGGTTCTTTTGATGGACCTTAAGGCTTAGAAATGCACATATATGAAAAGGTGGATAAGCGTTTTTTGTCCTCTTATCATGATCTTTATTTTAGTCAGTTTTGGGTATAATACCACAACTAAGGTGGAGGTGCCTCAAACGCTTAAAGTAAATAAACCTACTCCGGTTTTGTTCCCCAAAAACAAAACCATGCTGAATACCACGATGGTTGTGCCTCCCTTCCTGGGAAGTTCATTTATTGGATTTAAGGAGGCCCTTGCATTTAAAGAATCGCAGGGCAACTACTTTACGATCAATACTCTGGGTTATTTGGGCAAATACCAATTCGGTATCGGCACCCTTCAACTTATGGGAGTCTATAATGCCACTCAGTTCTTAAACGACCCCATGCTACAGGAGAAGACTTTCCGGACGAACATCGCCAGGAACAAGTGGATCCTGCGACGGGACATTGAGATTTATGTTGGCCAAATAATTGGCGGGATAGAGGTTACTGAATCCGGTATTTTGGCAGCTGCGCATCTGGCTGGTGCCGGAAACGTAAGAAAATATTTGCGGTCGTATGGGAGCCTTGATGTCAAAGATATTTACGGAACCAGTATTTCTGACTATTTAAAGAAATTTATGGGCTATGATATCTCAGTTGTTTCTCCAATACGCAATCCTAAAGTTTAAAGTACTATACTATATGGAAAAAAGACCCTGGTTCCCTGTCAAAGGGAATTTCAGGGTTTTTTTATGCCTGAATGATAAAGATGGAGGGTCTTTTGTGAAGTTCCATGCGAATGGCCTTCCATTCAGCCACGGATTTGGTCGAGATACTTTCAGAGGGTAATGTAATATCCGTGGCAATGCAAAGCATCGTCGTATCTGACATCACTTTAAGAAATTCGCTGAGCAGCACGTCATTGCGGTAGGGGGTCTCAATAAAGAGCTGTGATTGTCCCCTTTCCCTCGATAATCTTTCAAATGCC
>DATGCB010000352.1:0-2951 GCA_035312365.1 Eudoraea sp.
AGTGAAATCTTTCCTGGAAAGCAACAAACGACAGTGGCGCGATATGAATGTCCCCGCCTCCGACGGGCAGTTGCTATACGATATTATCCTGGAAAACGGGTATAAGGAAGGCCTGGAAATAGGAACCTCTACCGGACATTCTGCCATCTGGATCGCATGGGCCTTTAGCAAGACCGGCGGAAAACTGATCACGATTGACATAGACGAGGCCCGACACAAACAAGCACTAGTCAACTTTGAGAAGGCGGGCTTATCCGCCTTTATAGACGCCCGGTTGGCCGATGCACATACATTGGTAAAGGACTTACCTGGGCCTTTTGATTTTGTATTCAGTGACGCGGATAAGGGATGGTATACAAATTACTTTAAAGATGTTTCTCCCAAGTTGAAGGAAGGTGGCTGTTTTGCTGCCCATAATGTAAGACCTCCGGGTCGCAGAGGAATGAGCGGAACCGTGGAATATCTGGAATATGTTCAAAGCCAGGATAATTATACCACTACAGTGGACAATTCCGGGGGCGGACTGGCCATTAGCTATAAGCATTGAAAAATTCAATAAAAACGCTTTGGTGGACGGGAATAAACCCAGGCTCAAATCGGAAGAACCCGATTTTCCCCAAGGCCAGGTTAAGGTGAGGGGAAACCGCCGAATCCGGTTGATAACGAACACGTGAATCTTAAGGCCGCGTTTGTAAAGCAACAAAGAATCACCTGTAACCGGATGTTCTGTAGAATACGAATCAAAGCCAGCCAGGCGGGGATATGAAAATTAAAATAAACTACTTATTCTGGGGCATTGCCCCATGTCTCCTGATTTTTGGTGCCTTCGCCATACGACAGGGGGCATTTGATAAGGAGACTCCCTCTGTGGGAAATGACTCCCTCCCGACACGGAGGCAGTTACGTCGTAGTTTTTTCGAAAAAAGGGAGGTTTTGGTGGTCTATGGGGCCAGGGACACCCAATTGGCAGAAAAATACCAGTCCTTATCTCATGAAATATCCCGGTTGCCCCGGGGGGACTCCAGAAGAAATGTTGTTATTAAATTCAAGGAGGCCAGCCAGGTCAGCGATGCAGAGGTCAGGGAGAATATCCTTTATCTGGTAGGCTCTCCGGAAGGGAATCCAATCCTGGAATATCTGACAGCCAATTTCCCGATTAAATTAGGCAAAACCCACATCCGGATTGGTGCAAAGGAATACACTTCCAAGAACGCGGTCCTAAACATAAGCCTATATCCCAATCCTGCAAATGACAGCCTGCCCGTTAGTCTGTTGACGGGAAATGATGAAATGGAAGTTTATGCCTTATTTAGGGATAAGGTGGAGGAAAATGGGCGAAATTTCTTCAGGCAATCCATGGATTATGAACTCTATTATCACAAGACAAGATCTGTTATGGGGGAATTTGGCGAGGATTGGGAACCGCACCCCACCACTCTTTTCGATTTCTCTGAACAAAATGATCATAAATTTAGTTCAAAACACTTCAATTTTGTGGACCACCAGAATGCAATGACTGCAGACAGGATCATGCCCCTGGCCACAAGCGTGGAAGAAACCACAAACAACATATTGAATTTTATCGGAAATCATCCGGAAGTCGCGAAAATTAACTACCATATATACAAAAATGCCGAAGAAAAGGGCCTGATGACGGGCAATACAGCCCAGGCTCACTTTGATGTTACCGAAAACGCGGTGCATACGGTAATCAACGAAAAGTATTCCGGTAATTTTATCGAAAAGGAAAATGCCCTTTTGCTATTCCGCCTGCTTGGACCTTCTAAAGCGAAGGCCCTGGAACGTGGATTACCCCTTTATTTTACAGACCAGTGGCAAAGGGAGGGCTATCGGTACTGGTCGGCCCGCCTTTATACTTCGGGCAATGCACTTTCCCTTAAGGAGCTCCTGGACAACACAACATTGGCCATGGAATCCCCATTGATCGCCGATTGCCTTTCCGGGTCACTTGTCCGCTTTCTGCTCCATACCTGGGGGAAGGAAACCTTTCTGAACAGATATTCCGACTGGATACCCGGGCAAAATGAGCTCGACGCTCTGGAACCATCCTGGCGGGTATTTCTTGCCAATGAGGCCAGCCAGATAAAAATAAATGCTAAACAAAAAAAATCCGGTTTGCCTTATCTGAAAGGCTTTAATTTTGCCCACGAAGGTTATAGTATTTACAATGGCTATGCCTCAGGAAAAGCTACGGAGTCCCTGGAAAAACAGAAGACCCTGGGTTCTAATGCCACAGCCATTGTACCCTATAGCTATATCAGAAACAAAAATGAACCTGCGCCGTTTCCATTTAGTGACCATGCCGGGGCGGAAAATGATGAAGCCGTGGTCCATTCGGCGTTCGAAGCTAAAAAATTGGGGATGTATACCCTCTTAAAGCCACAGGTATTCGCCGGTGGAAGTTGGCCCGGCGAAATTGAAATGCTCAGTGAAAAGGACTGGGAACGCTTTTTCGGTTACTATTTTCGCTGGATCCGTCATTATGCCATGCTGGCCGAAATCCATAGGATGGATGCGTTGTGCATAGGGGTAGAATTTACAAAGGCCACGCTCAGCCATGAACCCGAATGGCGTACGATAATCCATAAGCTCAGGGGCCTATATCAAGGCAGTTTAACATATGCCGCCAATTGGGGAACGGAGTTCGAGAATATCGGTTTTTGGGACGAACTAGATTTTATCGGATTGAATTGCTACTACCCATTAAGTAAAAATGACGAGCCTTCCAACGAGGAACTTAAGGCAAACTTTGAAACGGTAAAAACTAAGATAAAAACGGTGTATCAAAAATTTCAAAAACCCATCGTTTTTACCGAAATAGGATTCAGGAGTATTAATATGCCCTGGAAAAATCCGCATGCGGAAGGGGATGACAGTATTAACGAGGAACATCAGAAACGGTGTTACCAGGTCATTTACGAGGGCATTGA
>DATGCB010000353.1:0-5840 GCA_035312365.1 Eudoraea sp.
GTTCACTAACTACCATAAAAATGTTGATTTTTAAAACAGGGGGTCTGCTGGCCCGGGCTTGCTCAAAACCATGAGTACCATTAAAATCAGAATAGCTGGCAAAGGGGATGCCCGGTACATTGCGCTACTCGGCAGAATTACCTTCACAGGGACTTTCGGACATCTATTCAGGGACGGTGAGGACCTGCGCGGGTATTGTGAGGAAACGTTCAATGTGGGTAAGATAGAGACCAGCCTGCAAAAATCCTCATCCGTATATTGGATCGCATTTTCAGACCGGTTACCTGTGGGATACGCGAAGCTGAAGCTCAATTCGCCTTCTGCATTTATTGCAGAGGGAAAGATATGTCAGCTCCAGAAGATCTACGTTCTGAAAGACTTCCTTTCCCTAAGGGTTGGATTTCAGTTACAGGAGCAAATGCTGCAAAAAGCCCGGGAATACGGATATTCCAAAATTTGGCTTTCCGTGCTTGAAGAGAACGAACGGGCCACTCTCTTTTATAAAAAAAATGGGTTTACAGTCATCGGCAAGCACGATTTTCAGATCGGAAAAGAGCGGTTTGAGTTTTTGGCGATGTCAAAAGCATTATCATAACCCCCGGCATTTGCCAAGGCTGCGCTGTTCCGGTCAGATAGGATCCGAATTTAAAGGTGCTTCGCCAGCCAATTGCCCACTTCACTGGTTTTATAGGCTTTACCGCTACCGGCCAGATCTTCCGTGACGATACCGGCATCAAGGGAGTCATTTACCGCCTTCCTGATGGCCTGTGCCTCCGCCTGAAGGTCGAAGCCTTCGAATAACATGGCCGCCGACAGTACGGTAGCCAGGGGATTGGCAATGTCTTTTCCGGCGGCCTGTGGATAGGAGCCATGTATGGGCTCATACAGGCCAATGTTTTCCCCGAGGGAAGCGGATGGCATCAATCCCATGGACCCTGATATTACGGAGGCTTCATCCGTAAGGATATCCCCAAAGAGGTTTTCAGTGATCAGGACATCGTAATCATTTGGCCATTGTACCAATCGCATGGCGACAGCATCAACAAACTCATAGGACACCGCGACTTCGGGGTAGTCCTTTTCCATGGCCTGTACGGTTTCCCGCCATAGGCGTGAGGTTTCCAGGACATTGGCCTTGTCCACGCAACATAACTTCTTTGAGCGTTTCATGGCCATTTCAAAGCCCAGTTTTGCGAGGCGTTGTACCTCCTTGCGTGTATATGTACAGGTATCATAAGCGGTCTCGCCATTATCTTCCCTTCCGCGTTTGCCAAAGTAGATGCCGCCCGTGAGTTCCCTCAGGAACACGAGGTCGGTTCCCTCTATACGCTCTCTTTTCAGGGGCGATTTGTCAATCAGGGACGGAAAGGTAAATGTGGGCCGCACGTTGGCAAAAAGACCCAATTTCTGCCGCATCTTCAACAGGCCCTGCTCCGGGCGCACTTTGGCGGAAGGATCATTGTCAAAGCGCGGATGTCCGATAGCGCCAAACAGCACAGCATCGGAGGCCACACAAATTTCATGTGTTTCATCCGGATAGGGCTCTCCTACAGCGTCTATGGCCGCTGCGCCCGTAAGCGCTGGTTTCCAATGGATTTCATGATCAAATTTAGTCGCGACGGCATCACAGACCTTGACGGCCTGGGCAATCACTTCAGGGCCAATACCGTCTCCGGCCAACAGCGCTATGTTTAATTTCATAAAGGGATATGTCTGGTTTAACTATCTAAATAATATTAAGCATCTTCTCGGTAGCCTTAATAGCAGAGACTGTTTGGTCTGAATCCAGGCCTCTGGTGGTAAAATTGCTGCCGTTGTTCCGCCAGGTGATGATCGTTTCGCAAAGTGCGTCCGAGTTACTTCCCGGCGGAATGCGGACTGCGTAATCAATCAGATGGGGCAATGCCATCTTTTTTGATTTATAGACTTTCCTCAATGCATTCATAAAGGCATCGAACTGCCCGTCTCCCTGGGCATTTTCTTCATGACAGTCGCCATTGATCTCTATGGCGACCGTAGTGGAAGGTTTTAATCCCTTGGAATGAGTGAGGACATATGACTTTACAAAAACTTTTTGCTGGTAGTTTTCACTATCCAGCACATCGGAAATGATATAGGGCAGATCTTCCTTGGTTACCTTTTCCTTTTTATCTCCCAACTCAATGATTCTCTGGGTCACTTTTTTCAATTCATCATCGGTCAGGGTGAGTCCCAACTCCTGAAGGTTTTTTTGAATATTGGCCTTTCCGGACGTTTTACCCAGGGCATACCTTCGCTTTCTTCCAAAACGTTCCGGCAAAAGATCATTAAAGTAAAGATTCTTTTTATTATCTCCATCTGCATGTATTCCAGCAGTTTGGGTGAAAACATTATCTCCAACAATGGGCTTGTTGGCAGGAATTCCAAATCCTGTGAATGCGGATACCAGCTTACTAACCTTAAAGAGGGCAGATTCCTTGACACCGATCTCAATTTCCGGCATAAAATCATTAACCACAGCCACCACACTGGCAAGGGGTGCATTGCCGGCACGCTCGCCCATCCCATTGACGGTCAGGTGCAGGCCATGGCATCCTGCCATTAAAGCTTCCATGACGTTGGCAACACTGAGATCGTAATCGTTATGACCGTGAAAATCGAAATGAATATTCGGGTATCTCTCAATAATCTGTCCGACAAATGTACCCGTCTCCCCATGTGTGAGAACCCCCAGGGTATCCGGAAGGAGGATCCTTTTAACAGGTTGCGTGGCAAGAAAGTCGAGAAACTTGAAAACGTACCCGGGAGAATTCCGCATACCATTGCTCCAGTCCTCCAGATATACGTTGGTTACCAGGCCGTTCTTTTGCGCCAGGTTTACGACCTGTTCTATGTCCTTAAAATGTTGTTCAGGTGTTTTCTTTAATTGATGGGTCAGGTGGTTCAGGGACCCTTTGGTCAGTAAATTTTGAACTTTGGCTCCCGATTTTAACATCCAATCAATGGAAAGGCCTTTATCAACAAAAGTGAGCACTTCCACCCGATCTTCATATCCCATGGCCGAAGCCCATTCCATGATCTGCACAACGGATTGGAATTCCCCTTCTGAAACGCGTGCCGAAGCGATCTCAATACGGTCTACTTTGAGTTCCTCGAGCAGTAATTTCGCAAGAGTGAGCTTTTCCACCGCAGAAAAGGATACCCCGGAGGTT
Source organism: Eudoraea sp. (assembly GCA_035312365.1). Taxonomy (GTDB): domain Bacteria; phylum Bacteroidota; class Bacteroidia; order Flavobacteriales; family Flavobacteriaceae; genus JAFMPW01. Next base: position 3,192 of record DATGCB010000353.1, read on the forward strand.
TGTTCCCCGTCCCGCAGCGTGGTATCCATTATTTCGATCTTTCGTCTTTTCATCTTAATTGTTCCCGTAATGACGGATCTTTATGTAGACTGAATTTCTATCAACAGGTTGAAGTACTAAATAGGCAGCTCATTGGTGAAGCGCCTGATTTCATCTTCCATGTTCAATAAATAATCGATATCATCAAAGCCGTTGAGCATATTTTCTTTCTTGTAATCGTTGATATCGAAAGTTTCCTGCGCCCGGGTTGAAAGAATGGTAATTGTCTGGTCAGGCAGACTGATTTCAAAGGTTGTTTCAGGATCCTCCTCGATCGCCTGAAATATTTTTTGCAAAAATTCAGGACTTACCTGTACGGGCAATACCCCGATATTAAGGCAGTTATTTCTAAAGATATCAGCAAAAAAGCTTGAAACCACGGCCCTGAAACCATAGTCGTATATGGCCCAGGCGGCATGCTCCCTGGAAGACCCTGAACCAAAGTTCTTTCCGCCTACCAATATTTTGCCGCTGTAAACGGGATTGTTAAGTACAAAATGTTCCTTGGGGGTATTATCAGGATGGTATCGCCAGTCGCGAAATAGGTTATCCCCAAAACCTTTGCGTTCGGTGGCCTTGAGAAAACGGGCCGGAATGATCTGATCGGTATCCACGTTCTCGATGGGAAGTGGAACGGCTGTGCTTTTTAGAATATTGAATTTATCGTATGCCATTTTTGTAAATATGAATTCAGCATGCTGAATAATTGATTAAACGGTTTCCAATGCCATCAACTCCCGGGGATCGGTTACTTTTCCTGTAACGGCCGCCGCAGCTGCTACCAACGGGCTCGCCAGTAAAGTCCGGGCACCGGGTCCCTGCCTTCCCTCAAAGTTTCTGTTTGAGGTGCTGACCGCATATTTTCCCGCAGGGATTTTATCATCGTTCATTGCCAGGCAGGCCGAGCAACCGGGCTCTCTTAATTCAAATCCCGCTTCGGTCAGAATTTCCAATATCCCTTCCTGCCGAATAGCCTCTTCTACGCGATGAGATCCGGGAACCAGCCACGCTGTAACGTGCGGAGCCTTCTTCCTGCCTTTGACAATTTCGGCAAAGGCCCTGAAATCTTCAATCCTGCCGTTGGTACAACTCCCGAGGAATACAAAATCAATCTTCTTGCCTAACATCGCATCTCCTTCCTTAAAATCCATATATTCAAGGGATTTCTTGTAGGTTGATACACCCCCCTGCACTGTTTCAGCATGGGGAATATCGTTGGAAATACCGATGCCCATTCCGGGATTCGTACCATAAGTGATCATGGGTTCTATGTCCGAACCATTAAAGGTGACCTCTTTATCAAAAATGGCATCTTTATCTGTTTTTAATGTAGCCCAATAGCTCATTGCCTGCTCCCAGTCGGTTCCTTTGGGCGTATACTCCCTGTCCTTAATGTATGCAAATGTCTTTTCGTCCGGGGCTATGATACCTCCGCGTGCACCCATCTCAATACTCAGGTTACATACGGTCATCCTCCCTTCCATGCTCATTGTCCTGAAGACGTCTCCTGCGTACTCAACAAAGTAGCCGGTTGCACCGGAAGTTGTCAGTCGTGAGATGATAAAGAGCGCCACATCCTTGGGGGTGACAGCCCTGTTCAGTTGGCCGTGAATATTGATCCGCATCCTTTTGGGTTTGGGCTGCATGATACATTGTGTTGACAAGACCATTTCTACCTCGGAAGTCCCAATACCAAACGCTATGGCTCCAAAGGCACCATGTGTGGAGGTGTGGGAATCTCCGCAGACGATCGTCGCGCCGGGCACCGTAATACCCGCTTCGGGCCCAATCACATGTACTATGCCGTTCTTTTCATGCCCCAATCCCCAATAGGGAATATTGTGTTCCGCTGCATTCTCCTCAAGTGCTTTTAACTGATTGGCCGACAAGGGATCCTGAACGGGTAAATGCTGGTTAATGGTAGGTGTATTATGGTCTGCGGTGGCGAAGGTCCTTTCGGGATGCAGCACTTTGATGCCCCTTTTCTTTAATCCCAGAAAGGCAACGGGGCTGGTTACCTCATGCACCAGGTGGCGATCTATAAAAAGTACATCGGGGCCATTTTCGATGCTTCTTACCACATGGGAATCCCAAACTTTATCAAATAGTGTTTTCCTTGAACTCATAATCAGAAATTTCTAAGCTTACAAAGCTATTAAACATATATAAAATAGGAAACTAATGCCCCTAAAATTACGATGTTCAACCTGCATTAATTTTTCATATAAAAGACACATGCATACCTTTTAATTATTCTTGGATGCTCCGAAAAGGCCCGGGAGGAACCTCTGTCGGCCATTGGCCTACCTGTTTTGGTCCTGTGTTGTCCCGGAAGGTGACATGGTCCGTCATAGTTTAACAATAAACCGGGGGAGTTTAACATTACCGTAACGCTATCAGGGGGAAGGGATGTATATCTTTAAGAGTATAGAATTCAATCATTAACAATAATAGACAAAACATGAAACAACTGTACCAGAAAAGCCCGGCAATCCTGTTGCTGGCCATGCTTTTATTCAGCGTGAACGGAACGGCACAACTGGATCTGCCCAGGGGCAGCCAAATGGCCAAAGTATCTCAGCGTATCGGGATCACCGATGTTACCATAGT
>DATGCB010000354.1:0-3903 GCA_035312365.1 Eudoraea sp.
GAGCAGGAGTCCTGGTACTATATCATCCGGAATTACCGGATCCCGAAAGCCTTCACCGCAATTTTGGTTGGCAGCGGCCTGTCCCTGAGCGGCCTGCTGATGCAAACGCTGTTCAGGAATCCGCTTGCAGGGCCCTTTGTCCTGGGGATCAGTTCCGGCGCCAGCCTGGGTGCCGCCATCCTTATCATGGGCACCGTCCTGTTGTCCGGATGGGTAACCTTTGGTTTTGTAAATGATGTTTCTCTTACCATTGCCGCAAGTACAGGTAGTTTTGCAGTATTGCTGGCGGTAATGTCCATAGCGTCCAGAATAAAGGATACCATGGCCCTTTTGATCATAGGGCTGATGTTCGGAAGTATTACGGCCGCCGCCGTGACTGTCCTGTCCTATTTTACAAGCGCCGAAAAATTACAACAATACATCTACTGGTCTTTTGGGAGTGTAGGCAACCTATCATGGCCGCAACTCGCCTTGCTTTCGGGCTGCATCCTCCTGGGAATTGTGCTTAGCGTCCTTTCCATAAAATCGCTCAACGCACTTCTTCTGGGGGAAAACTATGCGCGGAGCCTGGACGTTCGGATGGAACGCTCGCGTTATCTTATCATCACGGCAACCGCTCTGTTGGCTGGGAGTGTCACGGCTTTTGCCGGGCCCATTGCTTTCATTGGCTTGGCCGTGCCCCATTTAACACGCCAGATATTTGATATCACCAACCACCGGGTGCTGGTGCCGGCGGTACTGTTGTATGGCGCCATATTGTTGCTCTTATGTGATACCCTGGCGCAACTGCCAACCTCGGCGCAGGTACTCCCCATCAATGCCATCACCTCAATGGTGGGTGCCCCGGTAGTGATATGGCTGTTGGTGCGAAAAAAGAAAATGATATTTTAGAGACAAAATACAAGGAACGGAGGATGAAGGAGGAAGGACACAGGACGATGGATAAGTTCCAGGGCAGGAGGTACGTAATACGAAGTGCGGGACAGGAATAAAAAAAAGTACCCTAAAACAATAACCCAACAACAAAAAAATAGAAACATCACCGGAAAATAGTGCCTTTAAAGTATCCGCCCTCGACATTGGCTACATAGTTCAAAAGAAGGAGGTCAGGGTTGCCAGAGACATTCAATTCGAATTGTCCCCGGGGGAACTGGCGGCCATCGTAGGCGTTAACGGAATTGGGAAAAGTACGCTCCTGCGCACCCTGGGTTCCGTTCAACCCCGGATTTCCGGGAACATACAAATTCACTCAAAACCCCTGGAAAATTATAATGCTACAGCGTTGGCAAGGGTATTGAGTGTGGTGCTTACAGAACCCATCGCTTCAAAAAACCTTACCGTGCGGGAATTGATCGGATTGGGACGGCAGCCCTATACCAATTGGATCGGGGCCATTTCGGAAGGGGACAATTCCGTGATCGAGGATGCCATCCGCATGGTTTCACTGGAAACCCTTCAGTCTAAAAAATGTTACGAACTCAGTGACGGGCAGTTACAGAAAGTAATGATCGCAAGGGCCCTGGCCCAGGATACCTCCATCATGCTTTTGGACGAACCCACCACCCATCTTGACCTTTTTCACAAGGTACAGATCCTGAAACTGCTGCAGCGGATTGCCCATGAACGGAAAAAGATCATTCTCTATACCACGCACGAAATAGAACTCGCCATTCAGCTCAGTGACAAAATATTGATCATGGACGAGCACAGGACCTCCTTTGGCGAGCCCTGTGAACTAATTGACAAAAAGCATTTTGAATCGCTTTTCCCCCCGGATACCATTGTTTTCGATTCTAAAACAGGATCGTTCAGGGTAAAGAGGGATTAAGTCACAATACAGTGCATTGTTATTTCATCTTCCTGTACGAACCTGGATCCGCTGCCACGTATAATGGGAATTAAATCGGAGGTTATGACCGTTTACCCGGGTTCCAGCCTGTCCTGTTTAACCACAAACCGCTATCTTTACCTTTAAGAATTTCAACGGCAATGAACGAGTACCTTCTATTTATCATCCTGGCCCTGGTTTTCCTTGCAATCGGCTATTTTATGGGAAATTATATCCGGGGCCTCAAAACGAAATCGGAACAAAGTACCCTCCTCGAAAGAGAGCAACAATTGAGGAACAATCTCACAACCCTCAATGATCAGCTGACCCGCGAGGCTGAGGAAAAAAATGAATTAAGGCTCCAAAAGGAACAGCAGGGCAGCCAGATTGTGCGCTACCAGGCCGATCTCGAAAACCTGCAGGCAAAAAACCGGGAACAAAAGGAAGAAGTTGAAAAATTACAGGAAAAGTTCACTTTGGAATTCGAAAACCTGGCGAATAAAATATTGGAGAGCACCAGTGATAAATTCACCAAAAAGAACAAGGAAAACATTGAAAATATCCTGAACCCCTTAAAGGAAAAAATTAAAACTTTTGAAGACAAGGTAGAGAAAACCCACAAAGAAAGTATTGATTACCACGCGGCCCTGCGGCAGCAAATTTTTGGCCTTAAGGAACTCAACGAGCAAATGACCAAAGAGGCGACCAACCTTACCAAGGCGCTTAAAGGGGATAGCAAAATGCAGGGCAATTGGGGAGAATTGGTGTTGGAGCGCGTGCTGGAAAAATCAGGCCTTGAAAAGGACAGGGAATATTCCGTACAACAAAGCTTTACCAGGAAAGACGGGACCAGGGTCCTCCCTGATGTTATTATCAATCTTCCCGATGGCAAAAAGATGATCGTGGATTCAAAGGTGTCCCTGACGGATTATGAGCGCTATGTCAATGCCGAAGAAGGGGACAGGGAGACTTTTTTAAAAGACCATATCAATTCACTTAAAAAACACGTGGACCAGTTGTCAGCCAAAAAATACGAGGACCTGTACGAAATGGAAAGCCCCGATTTTGTGTTGATGTTCATCCCCATAGAAACTGCTTTCTCTGTTGCGATAAACAATGAAAACAGTTTGTACAACAAGGCATTTGAACAAAATATCGTGATCGTAACCCCTTCTACCCTCCTCGCTACCCTAAGGACCATAGACTCCATGTGGAATAATGAGAAGCAACAACGTAACGCCATCGAAATAGCGAGGCAGGCCGGGGCATTGTACGACAAGTTTGAAGGCTTTATAACCGACCTTACCAAGCTTGGGAAGAAGATGGATGACGCCAAGGACGAATACAAAGGAGCAATGAACAAATTGGTGGAAGGCCGCGGCAATATCATAATCAGTATTGAAAAGCTCAAAAAAATGGGGGCCAAGGCTAAAAAGTCGATCCCGGAACCCATATTAAAGCGGGCCAGGGAAGATGAAATTGAAGACCACAAACCGGAACATTAGAGCAATCGGCAATTAACAGAATAAAAAACTACCTGGTCCCCTGTACTGAATACTTTGTACTTTGTACTTCATACCAACGAATATAAAAATATGCAGCGATATAAAACAGCCAGGGAATCCAGGCTCTCCATTACGGAACTGATGCTCCCCGCCCACTCCAATTTCGGGGGGAAGGTGCACGGCGGCCATATTTTAAATTTAATGGACCAGATCGCATTTGCCTGCGCCTCCAAGCATTCCCAGTGCTATTGCGTAACTGCTTCCGTGAATAAGGTAGATTTCTTATGTCCGGTTGAAGTCGGGGAGTTACTGACCCTGAAGGCTTCTATCAATTACACAGGCCGTACCTCCATGGTCGTCGGTGTGCGCGTGGAAGCGGAAAACTTCACCACCGGGAAAAAGAAGCACTGCAATTCTTCTTACTTTACCATGGTGGCCAAGGATGCCAACGGAAAGAGTGCGCCCATACCCGGCCTCATTATTACTGATGAACACGGGATTCGAAGGTTTGCGAGGAGCAAACGCCGCAAGGAAGAAATGTTTAACAGGAACAAAACCTTTCACGAAGCA
>DATGCB010000355.1:0-2410 GCA_035312365.1 Eudoraea sp.
GGATGCCCGACACCGTTTCCCTCAAATTTCAAATTGTCAGCCGGTACATTTCGGAATATTAGGGTGAGTGCCTTTCTTACCGCCACAAATTCCTCAATCATATCTTCCATATTTCTAGCGCTCATATCCAGGTTAGCGGCGTAATGGTTTTCATCCATTGCATACAACGGGGTTTTCCTATCCCTGCGAACACAGACGATCGCCCGGTAAGAAAACCCCCTTTCGGTATCAATCAAATGCATAAAGACCTCCTTGATGGTTCATTTGCTTTCCCTGTACCGGTAATTGTATTTTACAGGATCAATGGAGGTGAAAAAATCAACGGTCTCACGCGTGTTTACAGGAAGTAAATCCTCAAAAGACCCGCCGTGCACTAAATCGATATACCTCTGATAGTTGGGATGAAATTCCGATTTATCCGGTTTTTTCATTATCCTGTCAATTTTATATTGTATGAATAAGGCCGCGTACCCTTTGGACATGTAATTTGTTGCTTTTTGGGGAATGTCCGGGAAGACCCCATTTACGTTCTGGTAAATTTAGTAATTACCTCCCTGTGTTGTGGAAACCTCGAAAGGAGTTCCTCTTGATCGGCCATTTCAAAATCGTTAAAATCAAATCCCGGGGAAACCGTACATCCTGCCAGGGAATACCCGTTTTCCCCAATGGTCTCGGCAGAGAACCAAACCCTTCCGGGGACTGTAAATTGAGGCATTTCACCTTTATCCAACTGGTTTCCAACAAGGACGTTGGAATATTCTCCTTCAGCGGTAATCATATGTAGCCTTATGGGGCGCCCTTTATAGAAATGCCAGATCTCGTCCTGCCTTATCCTGTGGAAAGCGGAAAACATTTCCGTGGTCAGCAGGAAGAAGATACAGGTGGAAAAGTTCCGGTTCCCGCTGAAATCAGGTCCGAGATGCTCACTGCTGATTTCTCCCATGCTTCTGTAAGTTTCCCTGAAATAGCCGCCTTCGGGATGTGGCTCTAAGTTCAGATCCCGGATGATTTCTTCAATGTCGTTCATGATCCTTGTTTAATACGGGCCCTAGGTTGCCATCGTCCGGAGGCTTCATTCAGCCAATAGCGCAATGATACGCAGAGGGGCACCACTCCCTCCTTTTATTTTCATGGGAAGGGCAATTACACGGAATCCCATTTCCGGAAGTTTATCCAGGTTCATCAGATTTTCAAAGGCCGGGATATTTCGGGAAAGCAGGCTGACATGGCTCCGGAAATATTGAGATTGGCCGTAATCAATACTAGGGGTATCAATACCGATGGCCTTAATATTTCTGTTTTCAACCAACCATTCAGCCGCTTCCGGGGAGAGCCCCGGGAAGTGAAGCAATTCCAGTGCCTGTTCCCCCCGTTGTTCGGTCCCCAGGTACTTTATCTTGTCAGGGTAATAGGCGGAATGGCCGGTATGCAGTAAGACAATAGTCCCCACGGGAATTTGGAGGTTGTGCTTTTCCTCCCAGTTCTTGAGGTCGTCAATACCTATTTGGTAGTCCGGCTGATCCAGGGCCCTCGCGGACACGTCTATCTTAATGGCGGAGCCAATTAGGTTTTCAAGGGGTATTTCATCCACCGACTGCCCCTGTTTTGAAAAATGATTGGGGGCGTCAAGATGTGTTCCCCCGTGTTCGGCGGTTGCAAAATTATTTGCAGCGTAGAAATAACCCTTGTCTGTTTCCCCCTTAGCCACGACATCCAGTTCAAATTCTTTTGCCGTAACCCAATAAATTGTTTCCTCCGAAAACGGATGCGTCAGGTCAACTATTTCCCCCAGGGGGGTACCGGGTTGCTGCCGCATATCAGATAGTGAAGGGGACTGGTCCTTATCCCGGCAACCGGTGAGTATCCCAAAGCCGGCAAAAAAGGTAATTACTAAAGTTTTCATGATCCCTGATCTTTATGAATTTGGTCATAGATTATTTAATGAAAACGGCCGGAATGGGGTCTCAGTTCAATTCCTCAATGGTCATATCCTTATAAGATACCAGCGCCCTGCCACCGCCATGGACCTGAAGGCCGATGATCCCATTCCGGGAAATCCCGGCATCGGTTTCACGGTAATCTACCGTCTTTTGACCATTTAAAAAGAGCTGGATGTGATCTTTTTCAGCCCGTATCTCATAGGTGTTCCAGTCCCCGGGATTGATAATCTCAGTGGCTGTTATGGAGTCTGGCCCCGCAAGGACCCTATTTCTTCGAGTTTCGTCGTATAACGCACCATAATAGCCATTTCCAATATCGGCCTGGTAGCCGATCATTTCATAGGATGGATCCGTTGCGCGCCGGCTCCTGAATTGCACCCCGGCATTGATGAACCCTTCATTGCCCTCCAGCTTAAATTTCAGCTTCATAATAAAATCCCCATAGGACGAGGACGTACAGAGAAAATCAT
>DATGCB010000356.1:0-9046 GCA_035312365.1 Eudoraea sp.
ACCGACGGCCTTACTCAATTAGATAACGAAGCTTCCATTACTTTTATCGACAGTAATAACATGATCATTTAATACCTCCATAAAAAGCATGGTATGCTAATTAAATCCAAAGATTCCGGCAGTAGTTTTAGGTGGCTCACATGGACCATACTTCTCGTGGCATTACTGCTGCTCCTGAAATTTGTTGTGCTTGGCTGGGGCACAGCAACGAGTGGTTTCGGTAGTAAAGAAAATGCAGGGGACCTGGCAACCCCGACCAGGCTCACTTCAGCATTGAATGTCGGGGAGCTGTTTAAGAACAAAAAGAATCAAATCTATAAAAAGGACAACCTCTCCTTATTCCTGAATAATGAATTTGGCATTCCCACCATAATGGCGGTATATTCTGATTCTATCAGTGAACTCGAAAGGACAGGCAGGTTTCTGGCCTTTATTTACCTCAAGGATCCGTCTGAATGGAGGAGTATAAATAAACAGTACGATCATATTTTCCTGGCCAAAGAAACCCTGGTGCCCATCCAAAAGGAGATCAATGATACGATCCGCTATATTTTTAATTTTGGACTGCGCCATCCCTATTTTACCATAGACAATCTGAAAGATCTGGTGTTTGTTCGCCATACCAGGGAATTTGGCAGATTTGAAGAAGTAAAATTTACCCCTGACAGTACTCATTATATCTATCCGGTTTCCAATAGCCTGGATAAGCTGACTATTGCAATGCGAAGTAAAAGTTTTCAGGAAATCTGCGATAAAAGAGCCGATGCCCTTGCCACGGGGATTCTTACAACCAGCGATGAGGATTTTGTTAAGGCGACGATTTCCGCAGATAAGAAGGAAAATATGAGCGCCACAGTGCGGTTGAAAGGGGATTGGACGGATCATCTTGAGCATCCTGCAAAATGGTCCTACCGAATTGTCCCCAGCGGAGAGGAAACGCTCTTCGGCATGCGAAAATTTTCGGTGCAACATCCTAAATCACGAAATTATCTATGGGAGTGGTTGTTTAACAAAGTAGTAAAGGACAACGATCTGGTAGGGCTGCGGTACGACTTTCTCAATGTGGATCTAAAAATCGCCGACAGGGATTCTGTCATCCCAATGGGCATCATGGCGCTGGAGGAAAGTTTTGATAAGATCCTGATTGAAAACAACAGAAGAAGGGAAGGTTTGATTTTGGGATTTGACGAATCCATGATGTGGCAGGAACGAAAAAAGGTAAAAGAGATGTCCCTGGATTTCCCGGAAGACGTAACGCTCCCCAAAGCTCAGGATCTGCCTGTAAAGGTCTATAACGAGAATAAAACCCTGAGTTCTCCCACGCTTGCAGCACAATTTAAGATCGCCAAGAATCTGATGGTTGGCCTGAGAGATCAAAAACTGAGGTTGTCAGAGGCTTTTGATATTGATAAACTGGCCATGTATATAGCATTGTCCAATCTGTTCGGCGGGCACCACGGTTTGCATATTGAAAACGTCCGTATTTATTACAACCCGGTTACAAATACCCTGGAACCGGTCTCCTTCGACTCTAATTCAGGAATTAAATTACGGGAACTCAGAGAATATCCGGTGGGAATCCACGATGCTGCGTTTAGTGAGAAATTGGTTGAAAAATACCGGCTTGTTTCTTCTCAGGAATTCATCGACAATTTTATCCGCAGGTATGCGGATCCCCTGAACGAACTTTCATTAAATCTCTCCGGGGAATTTAATGAAGCGGCTTTGGATATCTCGATCCTGGAACACAATGCCAATCTTATAAAAAAGAAAATTGACCCTGCTGATATTATTCATACCACCCTGGTGGGATATGACAATACGCAGATGGAAATTGAAATTAAAAATTTATCCGAATTTCCGGTGGTGGCAGAAGATCTGGTATTGGCCAACAAAAAATCCCTCAATGAAAACAGGAAGGACCAGGTGATTAACCCGGGGGATACAGTGTTGTTGAAATTTAACCTGAAAAAATCCTTTAACAATGCATTCGTTTCAAAGAAGAATAAAGAGGGTGGTTTCAGGTACCCGAAGGACCTTACTAAAATAAAGCTGAGCCATCATATCCTTGGCTCCGTGGAAAATAAATACAGCCCCATACAGGCCTTTGATTCTAAATTTGATGAAGCAGGCCACACCGGGATGCAGTTAGTTCCCAATTTTGAAGCATTTGATTTTATAACTGCGGATGATACGGCGTCCCTGACCTTCCGTAGTGGAAATCATACGTTGAGCGAAACGCTTTTTATCCCATCGGGCTACCAAATAAAGATGGAGGCGGGCTTTCGGTTAAATCTCCGCAATGGCGCCTCTATCATAAGCCACTCGCCGCTCCATGCCATGGGAACTCAAAAGGATCCGGTCCAATTCTATTCCGACGATGCTTCTGCCGGCGGCCTTTTTATAAGTGTACCTGGGGGTACCTCCATCCTGTCCCATACGACATTTTCAAATTTATCCGTCCCAAAACTGCAGCTTTGGGTGCTTAGCGGCTCCGTAAATTTCAATGAAACCACCGTGGAACTCAGCAATTGCGTGTTTGAAAATAACCGGTCTGAAGATGCATTGAACCTTATAAGGTCTGATTTTACGATGGATAGCATTCAATTCAGGAACACCTATTCCGACGCCTTTGACGGGGATTTTGTAAAGGGCAAAATTACGAATTCGGTTTTTGAGAATTCCGGGAACGATGGCATAGATGTTTCGGGATCGGATATAGAGGTTCACAATGTTACTATTATCAATCCTTCCGATAAAGGGATGAGTGCCGGGGAAGGGAGTACCATTACAGGAAATACGGTTGAAATCAGGGAAGGCGAGATTGGCCTGGTAAGTAAAGACAACTCCCGGATCACACTTTCGGGAATATCCATCCGGAATACAAGGTTGGCCATTTCGTGTTTTCAAAAGAAAAGTGAATACGGCCCGGGCCTGATCGACCTGGAAGGTGTTGCCTTTTCAGGTAATGAAGTCTCCTACCTGATCGAGCCCGGTTCTGACCTCATTATCGACAATAAAATAATCCTGGAGAAAACAGAAGGAGTTATTGAAAAGATGTACGGGAATGAATTTGGTAAAAGCAGCAAATAAATCCTCTGAGGCGGAGCCCTACGGCGGTAATCTGAGGTTTGAACGAAAATTTGTCTATGAAAGGGGCTATGTTGATGATATCATTGAAAGGGTATCCCTGAACCCTTATGGCTTTAAAGAGGTCTTTTACAGGCGGAAAGTGAACAACATCTATTTTGACGATTCCCATCATAATTTTTACAAGCAAAATGTCGCCGGGGTCGCCAACAGGAAAAAACTGCGGCTAAGGTGGTACGGTGACGACACGGCTGATATAAAGGATCCCAGTATTGAAATTAAAATAAAGAAAGGGGAAGTCGGTGATAAGGTTACCTGCAAATTCAAAGGAACTACCTATAACCTCTCGGAGCAGACCGCAGCCGGAATACACAGGTCACTCCTCACCTCCACTTCGGGCAACTTACCCCTGCAACGATCATTGGAACTGCTTCATCCGGCTTTAATTAACACCTATGAAAGGCGGTACTTCCTCTCGTTTTGTGGCAGGTTCCGGATCACCGTGGATTTTAATCAGGAATTCTTCAACCCAAATGACGCATCCTATGCGGCCGGTAAATTTAAAATCAATGACCTTGTACTGGAACTTAAATACGGCCTTGAATCGGATACCGAAGCCAGGCAACTTTCGCAATATATAGATGCCAGGTTATCTAAAAATTCCAAATATGTACGGGGAATGAATATGTTATATCACAGAGAATTGTAGTTTTATACCACGAGCCCCCTCCGGAGGTTAAGGCGCTATGCTAATGACCAGAATTTTTCCAAAACCGCTTACCCTTTCCGCCTTCTGGCTGATCATAAGCAGTTGCATCCTTTGCAGCGGCCAGGTCCAGAAGAACTATTATACGTTACCGGCCTTCAGCAGTGATCATACAATTAACGCCGTGATAGAGATTCCGGGTGGCAGCAATAAAAAGTATGAGTACGATGCCCATTCGGGGCAATTTGTGATCGATCAGCAGGATGGCATTGACCGGGTGGTGGACTTTTTGCCTTATCCCGCAAATTATGGGTTTATCCCTTCAACGCTGTCGAATGCAATTGAAGGCGGAGACGGCGATGCGCTGGACGTGCTGCTTATCTCAGAATCAATTGCTACAGGTTCTGTGGTTGAGGCCATCCCCATTGCCATGCTAAAACTGATCGATGACGGAGAAAAGGACTTTAAGATTATATCGGTTCCGGCAAGAAAGGAATTGCGTATAATTAAGGCGCTTACCTATGACGATCTCTCCACCAACTACGGGGCATTGATCCGGATCATCGAAACCTGGTTCCTGAATTACAACCCCAAAGAAGTTTCCACACTGGAAGGATGGGGTGATGAAAAAGAAGCTTTGAGAGAAATTCAACGCCACCGGAAAAAATAACGCAATGATGAAATACCTGCTGCTTTCCTTTCTGATTTTTACGGTTTCATGTCCCGGAACTGATGTTGACCAAAACGGCGTTGATTACAAGTTCTTTGTTGCCGGCCATGTGTACGGTGCTCCAGGGGAGGCCGATAAAAACATCGGGGTGCACCCGCCTTTTAAGAAAAAACTGGGAATGTTAAAGAACGATCCCCACCTCGCTTTCGGGGTCTTCACCGGTGATATGGTATTTGACGGGGCGAATGAAAAAGAGTGGGACGAACTGGATGCGGACATTGCAGAAATTGAAAGACCGGTATATTTTGCACCGGGCAACCATGATATTGGCAATTCCAAAAAACGGGCGGTCTTTACAAAAAGGTACGGACCCTCCTACCGCAGCTTTTTGCATCATAATGACCTGTTTATTGTCCTGGACCCCAACCCGCGACACTGGAACATCGGGGGGGGCCAGTTAGAATGGCTGAAGGAGGAGTTGGCTGCCAAATCCGGAAATGCGAATAATATCTTTGTCTTTTTTCACCAACTCTTATGGTGGGAAAAGGACAACGAGTTTAAGAACTACAAACCGAATTCACTGTCAGGCAGGGCAGAACAGATCAATTTTTACTCTGAGGTACTTCCCCTTTTCACCGACCTGCAAAAGGACGTTTATATGTTTGCCGGGGATACGGGGGTCCATGAACGGGGGTATATGTATCACGGGAATGGTAAAATTACCTTTATTGCTTCAGGCATGGGGGGAAGAAAGCAGGATAATTTTATTATAGCAAAGGTCAACAAAGACAAATCCGTGTCTTTTGAACTTGTTTCGCTTAATGGTGAAGACCCTAACGTATTGGGTAAACTGGAAGACTACATATTGCCATAGTTGGGCTTCTAAGAAAAGTACCTTTAATTACCATAAACTATATGACTTTTCTGCGGGAGGCTTGACATGAACTTTAACGATCAATCGCAAATGGTATCGATATCTGTGCCATTAAACATCCCATCCTGTGCTATGACCGTTACATTATTTTCTAAAAAATCTGATGTGATGCTGTCATCCAGGCATAGTTCAAAGTTAGCTACTCCAGAGCTGCCAGTGCCTGGAGACAAGGGATATTTCTTAAATTCCAATATGACCTTTAAATCATGAATAAGGTTGGTGCCGTTCTGAAGATTCATTCCTATATCATCTATATTTCCTATACCGACGTTATCATATAAATAATGGACTTTATTAAGGTCTGAAAAACTATTTAAATTCAAAGTAATGCCTGAATAAATTGGATCCATAATTCTATAATTCTTCACATTCAAATACAATTCTTCTATGCCCTGAAAAAGAGCCGGGGTACTACCATCTATGAAAAAAGCGCTTTTCTGAGCAATAAACATCTTTTTTAATTTAGGCGTGTTGGTATTGTTAACCTCAACAGTGGATTGTAACACGCTAAGCGACTCCATTTCCGGCAAGTTTACCAGTTGTATGCTGCCATTAATCAAATGATCCGGAAATTCATCGTCCTGGGCTATTTGCAATATTTTTTCATAATCGCGGTCTTCGTCAGAGAAATTAGTTTCGTCTAAGGCGATAAAGCCATCATTTGGATTGTCCTCAAAAAAATAGTTGGAAGCTTCGGGATGGATAGCCGTACCGATTCTCTTGAGAATATTGCAATCCATTACCTTTAAATTTAATAAGGCGTATTGATGCCAATAATTACCCACATAGAGCTCTTCTAAATTGTTTAACTCATTTATTTCCACCAAAATCTGCGATATGCGATCTGTGCAGTGTACTTCCGAAACATATAACGGGCCCTTTTCCCTGGTTGTAAAAGTCAATCTGCTCAAATTGTTGAAATTCTCAATTCCGTTAAGAATACTATTCTCTTCGATATCATAACTATGCCTTCTTGCATAGCAATCGTTTTCTTCATTCAAAGTGTATATATTTTCCAAATGCAGTACAAGTTCTGTAATTCCCTCGATGTCGCCCTTTAACACCCGTTGATTTATCTCCCCATCGCTGTCTATCCCCTTTTCAATAAGCACTTCTTCCAGGTACGGACTCGGGATGGCGGCGTGGAGCTCCTGATTGAATACGTCCGGGTCTTTGGCTTCTTTGGTCTCCTTGCTGCAGCTCCAAATTAGAAATACGTATATGAAAGGCAGGAAATAGTTTTTCATGGGGAATTTTATAAAGTAAAAAAAGTTATTATCAAATTCGGGGTATCTGTTTTGACTTTTAAAGCCAATATATTCCTTTTAGTATGGAACCGGGGCAAAGCGCATTTCTTAAATACCGACTAAACGTATTTCATCGATGGAAATTTTGGCGCCAACAACAGATACCGTACTAAGGCTTAAATCTAGGTGTTTTGGATTGACATTGTCGTTATCGTATTCAGAGGATACATAGAATTCTTTGGTATAATAAGTCCATGTTCCCGTGGAAGTTTGTGCTAAACTTTCACCATTCGATATCAAATTAAACCCGGTTATATTATCATGTATGCGCAACCAAAACTCTGCCGGACCGTCTTCGGATATGTAATAAAAGGAGAGTTCCACTTTTTGTCCGGCGGTAATTGTTCCTGGGGCTATCTGATCGATCTGTCTCATATATAAGGGACAGGGGCCCTCAATGGAGACTTTGGTAATTTGCATTGAATTATCGCTGTTGTATCCCATCGAGGTATCCAGTTCTATCTCATTGTACGGACAACCGTAAAAATCCCAAAATTCTGTGCTATTAATTTCAAAACTGCCATTTCTTATAAATGCTACATTTTCTGTCTTTTCAGTTGCCAGGTTACTCCCTCCCAGTTTGCCTTTGTCATCCATTACATAAACCCGGTAATAATATGCTGAATTTGCAAATAAATCCTCATCTACATAAGAGGTAATCGAATTTGTGGTTGAGACAAAAACAAGTTCCCCCGTGGTTTCATCCAATCCCGGAGTAGTATGCCTGTATAACTTATATTCCCTGAAATCGGGGTCTACTGAGGCATCCCAAATAAGGGAAATTGAAGAATCGGATGTATCGGTTATCGACAGAAAAACAGGATTCGGCAAGGTAAGGTCCAGTAAATCCGTGTCTTTATCCACCGATAGGTCATAATTTTTCTCACTAAAAGAATTTCCCTGGGGTGACGAGAATTCCTTTTTCATTTTTAAGGTGTGGTTACCGGAAGGGACATTATCAATTTTGAAATCTCCGTTACCGTCTGTAGTTGTAGTAAGGTTTTGCAGATCATCGATAGAAATAGTTACACCCGCTATCGCCTGATTGGCGGTTGATATATTCCCTGATACAGCGTAGACCTCCTCTTTTGTTTCATCATCATTACATGAGATAAAAGCAGCTGTAAAGGCGATCAGTGAAAGAAAGCGAAGTGATCTCAAAAATACATACATATACGTGTAGTTTAATATCCAAACTATGTAATCGAACGGTACGGTTTTATTAATATTGCTTTATGTCAAGTGAATATTCAAACAGTACTTTAAGACATATTAAAGGTGGTAAGGATAAATTTCAAACGTGAATGTGAAGCCAGTGAAGGCCATAGGAGCAGGCGCTTTATACAGAAGTTGGTATCTGCACCTTGGTACTGGGTGGTGAATATTACTTATGATACGGCCAGGAAGGAATTTTGGATGATTGAAAATAACCTGGCTAAGCATCCCTGGCCCCAGGTTATGGTTCAACTTTTTCCTTAGAAGTTAATTTGTAATAGAAATAATGCACAAGAAAATTCGCCATCATAAAAAGGGATTTTATAAACGACATATTCAGTTCCTGACGATACACGTTAAAATTATACTTTAACAAACGGAATTTACTGCTGCTTAAGGAAGTATTGCCTATCCTGTAATACGCCAGGGGTTCCTGAATGCCAAAAGCTGCTCCTGCCCTGCTGAGCAATTTCAGTTTGTATGCCCAATCCTGCCGCATCCTGATGGTCGGCATATAGTATTTCCCCAGGGCCTTAGCGTCATACATTAGGGTTAAAAACCCGATGTAATCGTTGTTCAGCATTTTCCGGTAGTTGACCCGGGGCGGGGATTTTACTTTGTACAATGGGGTGTAGTTTTCCCCCGAAAAGACATAGTATTGGGCATAGACCACAGAATAATGATGTTTTACCATGAATTGCACCTGCTTCAGCAATTTGTCCTTGTGCCAAAAGTCGTCGCAATCCAAAAAGGCGATATAGCGGCCGGTTGCACTTTTAATCCCTTCATTTCTGGCTACCCCGGCGCCCTGATTCTTCGGGAGCCTGATCAGTTTAGTTCTGCTCTCATTATCCGCATAATCCCGGATTACTTTTGCGCTGCTATCAGTTGAACAATCATCAATCAGGATGTGTTCCCAATTTTTGTATGACTGTGCCAAAACGGAATCCATGCATCGTCGGACAAAGCGTTCCGAATTGTGAACCGGCGTTATTACAGATACAAGGCCGTTCATTGAAAAAGTTTAAACTGGGGTTCATACATCATAGGGTTACATAAAAAATCATACCGGTACTTGGGCAACCAGCCCATATTTGCGCAAGTCACTCTCCAAAAGTTTTCTT
>DATGCB010000357.1:0-13441 GCA_035312365.1 Eudoraea sp.
AACTTTATGCGCATTAATTATGGTTTTTCGTTTCAGTTCAATGGATTAAAACCCAAAGACAATCAATATTTTGTGCTGAACAACGGGCAAGCCGAATTAGAGGAGTTTGATGTTGAGCTCAAAAAATCGAAACTGCGAATGGATAATCTCGTATTTCCGGTGCATTTTGAATTCGGGCCGTCCAGGCTCAGAAAAACCGAGGAAAAAATGCGGTATTCACTCTCCAGACAGTTTCGCATTGGCATCGGAGGATACGGTGGCTTTAATCTGGGGAGCCGCCAAAAATTAAAGTATACGAGGGATGGGGATAAGGTAAAGGACAAATTCAAGAGAAGTTACAGCACCAACGACCTGATTTATGGGATCAGCGCCTATATGGGGATCGAAGGGGTTTTGCTCTACGCAAAATACGACCTGAATCCAATTTTTAATGATGCCCCCTTGGATCAACGGAACATTTCCCTTGGTCTAAGGTTCGATCTGTAACGAAGATACGCCATCCCGGATCCGGGCAATTTTTGATAACCTCCGGAATGGCTGAAACAATGGAAACAAGAAGCAAAGACATGAGCTTTATTCGCCTACCGCTGCCTCCATTTCCTCTGTGAAATCCTCCTTGTAAAAAGCGCGTCTACAATGGGAGCATTCTGCAAAACTGGATGTTGAAATCCTGAATACAGGGATCCAGAATATATGGAAATAGTTTGGCGTGATGGTCGCGGTAAGGGTATTCAATAGTCTGCAATGGGGACAGGAAACCTGTACCAATTCCTTCCAAATGGTTTTACCGGGCCTGGTACCTAAAAATAATATCATTTCACTTTTTACTAAGGATCATCTTCACTAAATTAAACAAACTTTCAACATAGGCTGTACGATCAGAATATTAGCTTTTGAAAGCGTCTTTCTTTTCTTATTTTTACCGATTACCTAACAGTCCGACTTTGATCTCTAAATCCACCATTGACCAGGTTTACGAAACTGCCCGCTTAGAGGAGGTGATCGGAGATTTTGTACAATTAAAAAAATCGGGTTCAAACTTTAAAGGGCTCAGTCCGTTTACGGACGAACGCACCCCCAGTTTTATGGTTTCCCCCGTAAAGCAGATCTGGAAGGATTTCAGTAGCGGAAAGGGAGGTAATGTCGTGGCATTTTTGATGGAACACGAGCATTTTACGTATCCCGAGGCTATAAAGTACCTCGCGGGGAAGTACAACATAGAAGTAGAAGAAACAGAACGCACGGACGAAGAGAAAGAACAGGCCAATGAAAGGGAAAGCATGTATTTGGTTTCCGAATTCGCGCAGAAATACTTTGAACAAACACTCTGGGAGTCCGATTTAGGGAAGGCCATCGGCCTAAGCTATTTTAAAGAACGTGGTTTTACCGAAGATACCATCAGGCAATTTGGATTGGGTTACAATCTCGACGTATGGGATGATTTTACAAACACGGCCATTGAAAAAGGGTATCAATTGCAATTCCTTCAGAAAACCGGGCTCACCATAGTAAAAGAAGACAGTAAAGATCCCGGTTACGCCAAAAAGTTCGACAGGTTTAAGGGGCGGGTCCTGTTCCCTATACATTCCATGAGTGGCAGAGTGCTCGGCTTTGGAGGCCGTATACTCACCAATGATAAAAAGGCAGCCAAATACCTGAATTCCCCGGAAAGTGATATCTATCACAAAAGCAAGGTCCTTTATGGGATATATTTTGCCAAACAGGCCATCGCGAGGGAAGACAATTGTTATTTGGTTGAGGGGTATACGGATGTGATACAATTGTATCAAAGGGGGATCCAAAATGTGGTTGCCTCAAGCGGCACGGCACTCACCCCGGAGCAAATACGGTTGATAAACAGGCTGACTAAAAATATCACGGTATTATTTGATGGCGATGAGGCGGGATTGAGGGCATCCCTGCGCGGGATCGATCTGATCCTGGAACAGGGCATGAATGTAAAAGTCTGCTCGTTTCCGGAAGGGGAGGACCCCGATAGTTTTGCGAAACACAATGAGTTGGAAGAGGTAGTTCAGTATTTACAGGAACACTCAAAGGATTTTATTCAGTTTAAGACCTCCCTGCTGACCAAAGAAGCAGCTCATGATCCAATAAAAAGGGCTGATACAATCAGAGATGTGGTCAACAGTATTGCTAAAATCCCGGATCGAATTAAAAGGGAGGTCTACATACAGGAGTGCGCACAGATCATGAATATTTCTGAAGAGGTATTATTCAATACCCTTGCGCAGATTGGAAAAAAGGAGGTGGCAAATGCCTCTAAAATGGCCTATCAGGAACAAAAAGCGTTTGAGGTTATAAAAAACCAGCAACTGCAGGAACAGGTAGACGTACAATACGAGTTGGAACGGAGGATCATAGAAATGCTCCTGCTTTATGGAAAGGAAGAACAGGAGTTTGAAGACCTCATTCTCAAGGAGAATGAAGCAGGGGAACTGGTATTGGAGCCCGAAAATATGGAGGCCAAAGTATATGAAAAAGTATACCTGGACCTGCAGGAAGATGAGATTGAACTGACCCATGATCAATTCAGAAAAATATATTATCTGCTGATTGAAAGTCTGAATGGCGATGATGAATTCTCTATCAACACTTTTTTAACTGACCTGGATCAGGAAATGGTTTCAGAAATATCCTCCATCCTTATGGAAGATGAAAAGTATGTTTTACACCATTGGGAAAGGAAGGACATTTACCCCAAGGTAAAGGAGGCATCGATATCACAATTGGTAAGTGAAACCATACTCACGTTGCGTTGTTATCTCATAAAAAAAAGGATTGCCACCCTCCAAAAAAATACGGAGGAATCGGCCGGGGATCACTCTGAAATTCTTGAGGAAATTATGAATTACCTGCAACTAAACAAACTGCTTAACAAGAAATTGAATCGGGTACTTTCATAAGGAAATTACCTGAAAAAACAAACCCCAAAGGTTTGGAAGCTACCTTTGGGGTCTTTTATTTTTTATGTCGTCCGGGTTAGTACAATTCCAAAGCTTTGGCTTGTTGTAACAGATCTACGAGATTATCCACATTGAGTTTTTTCATCAACCGGGCCTTATACGTACTGACGGTTTTCTCATTCAGGTTTAGCCCGAGTGCAACATCCTTGTTGCGCTTACCGCTGGCCAATAATTTAAGCACTTCTACTTCCCTGGTTGACAGTTTTCTAAAGAACCTTCTTGGTTTTTGGGTGCCTTCATCAAAGGCAAGACGCTGAGCCAGTTCATTGGTTATAAACATGTTCCCTTCGCTTACTTTCCGAACAGCCGAAATAATATAGTCAATATCCGCGGTTTTAGACAGATAGCCAAATGCACCAGCCCTAATCGTGCTTAGAGCATAGACATCTTCCGATTGCCCACTGTAGATCAGTACCCTGACATCAGGGTATTCCTGTTTGATCTTTCTTAAAGTCGCAATGCCGTTAATTTCAGGAATGTCCATTTCCAACATGACCACATCCGGCAGTTCATTTTCCAGTTTTTTGAATAATTCGGAAGTTGTGGCTACATCATCAATTACCTCAAAATCGGAAACAGAACTCAATACCTGCTTTATTCCCATTCTTACAATCGGGTGGTTATCTGCAATTAAAACTTTGATCATTGTGGTTGTTTTTCTAGATTTTAACGTTTGGCACGTCTAAAAATACTGACATGCAATGTAAGGTTAAAATATCTAATTACTCAAACAAAAGTCTACTTTTTTTCCAAATTAATACGAATTTTTAAGACTTTATTCGACTTAAATACCTGATTCCTAGTTAAGAGGTTATTTAAGCCCTATGGGGATCTCACAGATGGGTATAGGAATCATCTTATGCCGGTTCGTTGAATGGAACATTTCATAGATAAGATAAACTTCGCGCTCCCTTCCCGTGAAATCATCGGCTGCTTTTCCTGCATCCTGCATGGCCATGGCCCACTCTAATTCAGGGTATGAAGCCCCGATCTGATCTTCATCTGTACGGTTGTCCCCCCAGAGGCCGTCCGTAGGTGGCGCTTTTATAATGGCATCATTCACGCCCAGGATTTTGGCGACTTCATAGACCTCGGATTTCAACAGGTCTGCAATTGGGCTGAGGTCTACACCCCCATCCCCGTATTTGGTATAAAACCCAACCCCAAAATCTTCCACCTTATTCCCTGTCCCCGCAACCAGATATTTTTTAAGTGCAGCGAAGTAGTACAAAGTGGTCATTCTAAGGCGGGCCCTGGTATTTGCCAATGACATAAACCGGTCTTCCTCATTTTGAACATCGGGAAGGACATTGACCAAATTGTCAAAAACAGGGGTAAGGTTAACGGGTTGCCTGGATACATTTTCGTAATTGTTCTGGAGCCAGTCAATATGATCTGAAGCCCTGCTGACCTGGTTTAGACTCTGGTGGATTGGCATTTCTATACACAACAAATTGAACCCTGTTTTGGCACAGAGCGTAGATGTAACCGCTGAATCAATACCCCCGGATACTCCAATAACAAATCCGTCCATTTTTGCATTGGTTACATAATCCTTTAACCAATCAACAATATGGTCTATTACCTTTTCTGTTTGCATTTACGAGGAAACTTATAGTGAAAACTGCTAACTTTGCCCCGTAAAAATAGAACCTAGAAAGGTAAAAATAAAATAGAATTAAAATTAGTTTGCATGTATGGACTGCGATTTGCTTTAACATCGGTTTTGGTGCTCCTGGTTGGCTGCAGGGAACAACCTGAAATACCGGAAGAAATTGCAGGAATTACCATTGACCTCAAGGTATTGCGATTCGATCGCGAATTTGCAGGGGCTCAGCCAAATGATATTCCGTCCCTCAAAGAAAAGTACCCCTATCTCTTTCCTGAACAGTACACAGATAGCGTTTGGGAGGCAAAACTAAAGGATACCCTGCAAATTGAGTTGCTCCGTGAAATAGGAGGAAAATTTGGAAATTTTGAGCGGGAAACAGAGGATTTGGAGCTGCTTTTTAAACATATAAAATACTATTTCCCCAGGCTTACGGTTCCCACCGTTGTTACCCTTCCCACTGATGTGGATTACAGGAACCGTGTCATATTGGCAGATACCTTATTGCTTATTGGCCTGGATAATTACCTGGGAAGGGATCACAGGTATTATGCACGTTTTGAGCGCTATATTGCCGCCGGATTGGACAGGAAGTATATCATGGATGATGTAGCAGGTGCCGTCGCCAATAAAGTACTGGGGTATCCAGGGGAACGTTCTCTTTTAGCAAGAATGATCTATTATGGCAAGCACCTTTTTATTAAGGAGAAACTGTTGCCCCTTGAAAGTGACCATATTCACCTTGGATATTCAGAGCAGGAAATGGAATGGGCGATGGCAAATGAGGAACAGATATGGCGCTACCTTATTGAACGGGAGTTGCTTTACAGTACCGATAATAAACTGGACGCCCGATTTTTGGACCCGGCACCATTTTCAAAATTCGGACTTGAATTGGACAATGAATCACCGGGAAAAATAGGACGGTATATGGGTTGGCAGATCGTCCGGGCCTTTATGGAAAACAATGAAATCAGTCTGGTCCAGCTACTTACTATCCCCGCCGAAGAGATCTTTAAAAAATCGAACTACAAACCAAAAAAATAAGACATGCCAATAGATCATACCTCCGAGATTACTTTAAAGGTAGCCCTGGATGAAAACAGGGTTCCGGAAACGCTTACCTGGTCGGCACAGGACGGAGGCATTATCAACGAGGAGGCCAAAGCCATGCTTCTCTCCGTTTGGGACAGTAAAAACAGGGAATCACTTAAAATCGATCTTTGGACAAAGGATATGCCCGTAGATGAGATGAAAATTTTTTTTTATCAGACTCTTGTTTCCCTGTCCGACACCTTTATGAAGGCGACTCAGGATGAAAAAATGACGGGCGCCATGAAAGATTTTTGTGCGTATTTTGCAGAGAAGCTGGAACTAAAGAAGTAATGTTATAACCACAAGAGCTTCGCGATACCGGTCATAGCTTCAAAGGTAGGCAGGGATCTCGTTCAAGGGGAGATTTGATAAAAGCTAAACCATGCTCATACGCGGTGGGATACACCTGGTAAAAACCGGGGTTTATTTCCGCCTCCATTTTTTTAGTGGAACGTAAGCAATTACAAATTTTATCCGTAATTTACTACATGAGTAGTAATGTTCATTGGTCATTACTATAACCTATAAATTCGGAGACATGAAAAAAGAGAAGGCGAAATTAAAGTCTTATTGTAAAGAAAATAATTGCAAAGACGATTGTCTGACGAAATGTTGGGTATCCCATATGGTGGATTTTCACTATGGCCAGGAATCCGTGTACGATAAATTTCCCGTGCCTTTAGGCGCAACCTTCTTAAGTGGCTACCGATTTATTCTACCTGTAACACCCGCCAGCCCCGGATCATTGTCCGGGTGGCTGATGTTAGAATATGATTCTGATGTCAAAAATAACGATTTTGAGTCCTCCATCAATGATCATGGACTTCACAGTCATAGAATTATTCAGAAGGATCTACCTTTGGCCGGTATTACGGAGCCTCACTTGATCGATGAATTATTTTCTTTTAACCTGGAGCTGAAATGTATAAATGTCCATTACCTGAATGTAGTTTATTTAGTGGAGGGTAAGGAGCAGGGTGAGGTGGACGTACACCCCGTGGTTAGCTTTGAATTTAATTGTTCAAAATTGTGTAAAGCAGGTAAAAAGGTGTTCAATTTCCATTTTTAACAGGCGGAGAATGTCCGGGAGATTTGTTGTGACTGCGTTGCCCGGAGGCTGACTGAATCTGCGTAAGTTAGCAGCCCTGACTAAATTAAACCACCAACCTCTTTCTGTGACCATCCTTAAGTTTCAAAAGATCCGTCTTTAGTGGAAAAAAGAACTTTTTTCAGACGATTACCTGACTGCGGTATGGGAGTTTGGCCCTCACAGGCTAATTGAACAGTGATCACCGTGTTTTTTGAATAACATTTATCTTTGTGAATATCTAAGCGTGCATGGCAAATAATATGTATGAGTTCCATTAAAAATTTTGATATACCTTTTTTAGGTCCCCCCTCACGGCCGTCGCCCTTGCATCTGAACAAAGTAAAGGGCGATAAAGTGTTTAATTTTGTTGAAGCTAATGAGCGTTTTTTATTTGATACTTCACTGGACGAATTTAACCGGTGTATCGGGGAAAACAGGCAACCTCTGTGTTTGGAAAAGGCAGGTCCCCGGGAAAATATCTTCTTCGAACCGAATAAGGTTACAGCGGCCATTGTTACGTGCGGGGGCCTATGTCCGGGGATTAATAACGTGATTCGTAGCCTGGTGATGGCTTTACACTATTTCTATGGCGTTCAGAGAATCATCGGCGTTCCATTTGGATATGAAGGATTAAATCCTTTATCAGGGCATGGATTTATGGAATTGACCCCGGATAGTGTAAAAGATATCCACGAGTTCGGAGGAACTATTTTGGGATCTTCGCGCGGTGCTCAGGACATATCTGAAATGGTAGATACCCTGGAGGAGAATAAGATCGACATGTTGTTTACCATAGGGGGTGATGGGACACTTAAGGGTACAAATTCCATCGGAGAGGAGATTAAAAGGCGGGGATTGAATATTGCAGTTGCCGGAATTCCCAAGACCATTGATAATGACATTAGCTTAATAGACAAGTCATTTGGTTTTGAAACCGCTTTTGATATTGCCAGCTCCATAATCAGGGATGCACATAATGAGGCAACAGGAGCCTATAACGGTATAGCAATTGTGAAATTAATGGGTCGGGATAGTGGATTTATTGCCGCATCTGCAGCCATAGCCAAGCCCGTGGTTAATTTTGTGCTGGTCCCTGAAGCACGGTTTTCCCTCCGGGGTGCTAATGGCTTTTTAGAAATACTCAGGAAGCGATTAGATGCCAAACATCATGCTTTGATAGTTGTAGCCGAGGGAGCGGGACAACATCTTTTTAAATCCGGGGATGGGGATGAAATGGATGCCTCCGGCAATGTCAGGCATCAGGACATAGGATTGTTGTTAAAAGAGGAAATAGGCAAGTATTTTAACGCGTTGAACTACAATTTGACGATCAAATATTTGGATCCCAGTTATATCATCAGGAGTGCCCCCGCCAATGCTAGCGACAGTACTTTTTGCAGTAAACTCGCTTATCATGCAGTTCATGGTGCCATGACCGGAAAAACCAGATTTGTCGTTGGTGTCCTGAACAATAAATTTGTTTACCTGCCCATCTCGGCAGTGGTTGATCAACGCAAGAAAATTGATCTGGAAGGTGAACTCTGGTATGCCGCCTTGCAAAGTACCGGACAACCCTTTACCATGCGATAAATTCAGACAGGTTTTGTGAAGTACATAGTGCTCTAGAAAGGCCATATCAGTGGGACCAGTACCATGCTTGCAGCAAAGAAAAGAAGTAACAGTGGTCCGCCAACTTTGATATAGTCGCTAAAGCTATAACCTCCGGACGCCATGACCATGGCATTTGTCGTTGTACCCACCGGGGTTAAGAAGGCCGTGGAAGCGCTTATGGCAACCACGATCATAAAGGGTTTTGGAGATACGCCCAAAGAAGTTGCGGCCATAAATGCGATCGGAGCCATTAATACGGCGGTGGCTGAATTGTTGATGGTTTGACTGAAGGTAGTAGTCAATAAAAATATACCGCCTAAAAGGATGGTTGGATGAATCTTTCCCAAATAATTGACCAAACTATTTGAAATCAGCTCTGCAGTGCCGGTTTTCTGCAGGGCTAAACCCATAGGGATCATCGCGGCAATCATTATAACGCTTGTCCAGCTTATTCCCTTGTAGGCTTTGGAGATCGGAACACATCCGGCCAACATCATAATACCAGCACACATAAGGGCAGCCACTGCTCCCGGAATTATATTAAAGACCAGCAGAATAATCATCAGCAATAGGGCTCCCAGGGCGATATATGATTTTAATGCAATGATGTCTACATTTTTAACCATGGTTTCCGGGCTTCCGGTTATTACCAGATTTTCATATAAGGATTTTAAGGCTTCGATGTTTTTCCATGAACCCCTGATAATAAATGCGTCGCCTGCCTTAATGGTAATATTTTTTCCGGTAAGGGGCTTGTTGTTTCTGGAAGCTCCCAATAATTGAATTTTCGATTTTTCCAGGTATTTCCCCATAGGTAATGTTCTCCCGACAAAAAACGATTTTGGAGTAATGATCATCTGTGCCATCCCCACTTCCTGGTTTATTAGTTCCTTTTTTAAGGTAGAGGTTTCCTGGTCTGTGGCAAGCAATCCGAGTCTGAAGTCGACCATTAACCTGTCCAGATCGCGGGTTTCACCTTTTACGGTGATGATATCATGGTACCGCATTTCTGTTTCGGGTTCCGGAAGTTCCACGTAGGGGGGAGTACCCTTCAGAAGGTGAGGGTGTCTCCTTTTTAACCTCATAATTGAAACATTGTAGTTTTTTTCAAATTCCCAATCCCTGATTTTGGTATTTAACAAAGGGGACATGGATCGAATCCGAAGCCGGTACATATGATCCCCTATGCTGTAATCCTGAATCCATTTATGCATTTCCGAATCAATATTAATGGGACGGTTATTGGTACGACGGCTGGGGAGTAATGAATACCCGATATACTTAAAATAAACAATGGTAATGATCAGGAGGGGCAGGCCTATCAACGCAAACTCAAAGAATGAAAATCCCTGCATGCCCTGCTCAGCCAGGGCCGCGCTTACGATGATGTTCGGGGGGGTCCCGGTCAAGGTCAGCAATCCACCTGTATTGGATCCAAATGCCATGGGAATCAAGAGCTTGGAAGGCAATGTTCCGGCAGACCATGCGGCTGAAACTGTCACCGGCAGCAAAGCCGCCACCGTACCGGTGTTGCTTACGAAACCCGATAGCAGACTGGAACCCAGGGTTACAATGACCAGCAGCCTGGAGACACTATTGCCTGCCCAGGATACAAACTTTTGTCCGGCCAGGGCCGTCCATCCTGTTCGGGCCAATCCCTCCCCAATAATGAAAAGGGCCGCAATCATAATTACGGTGGGGTTGCTAAATCCGCTCAGTGTTTCGGTTACGTCGAGAAGCCCCGTAAGGTACAGGCTCAACATGGATAATAAGGCGACTACATCGGGGGGCAGCCTGGCCCAGATGAAAAGTATGATCGTAATGGTTAAGATTACCAATAGTACCGTCATGACTGCCTCGGGATATCAGTCAATAGCAAGGATGGGTATTTTGGATTCCAGTGTCAGCATTTGTGTGAGGCGGCCTTCAGAGGGGTCACTTTTTTTAGTGTGATTTCTCGGGAGTATGGCAATTAAATCAAATTCTTTTGATGCGGAATATGCAAGTATCCCCTGTACCACATCATCGTTTTCAATAAAGGTATGTTCCGAATAAAAATGCTCAAGATAGTAAGCCAACAAATTTTCATTTTTTTCGTCAGATGAACCGTAACCATATAATTCAGGGCTATTTTCTATTGTGAGGACATGGACCTTTGCGGCAAATCTTCTGGATACTTCCAATAGTGTTTCCAGGGCCTGCCTGTCATCTATTTCTTCCTTCCCTAAAACCATGGCAATATTTTTGATCTGGAATTCACCGGCGTCCGGGGGTACCACAATGACCGGGCACCTTGCTTCAAGAACAAATTTTGAAGTTTTGCTGTGTTCCTTATAGGGATCCCCTGATAAACCGGAAGTGCCCATGATGACCAGATCAGCCTTTTTCTCATCTCTAATTTTCATCAGGGTATCTGTCAACTGCCCCTTCCCGGACACCCATTGCAGTGGAGTTTTTAACCGATCTGCATACTTCTTTTTAGCCACCTCAAAGGCAGATTCAATACCGGTCAGGGAATTACCATCAGCCACAGAAACCAAAAGAAGTTCAATAGGATCGTCCTTACCTGTGAATTCTACGGCATATTCCAGGGCGGTTTTTGAGAAATCTGAAGAGTCAAAAGGAACGAGAATGGTTGTGATCTTATCCATAAAGAGGAGTTATTATTTTAAGTTTTAAAACTAGGGATAGAAATTTATAAATTATATGACAACTGTCATATTTAATCCCAAAGTGTTCATTCTTGCCTTGTAGAAGCCTTAGGGACAGCATAGTTATAGGAGTTCTATGTTTTCATGGGAACCTCCATCAGTAGTATTTTACTGTACGCTCCGGTAGCGATTTCCACGCTTTCGGTATCCCAGACACCATAGCCATCTCGCCTCTCCATGGATTGATCCTGTACCCTGCATCGGCCCTCGAGGACAAAAACATAGACCCCGTCTGACGGATCGTTTAGTGTATACCTGATGGTACTTCCTCCATCAAAATTCCCAAGGTAGAACCAGGCGTCCTGATGGATCCAGACCCCTTCATCATCGGGATGAGGAGAAAGGATCTGACAAAACCGGTTTTCAAGGTCACCGGGGGTCAGGGCAACCTGATCGTATCTGGGATCCACATCGTGCTTTTTGGGAAGGATCCAAATCTGGAGAAATTTCACTTTTTTATCCCTGTTCTTATTTTTTTCACTGTGCCGCACTCCTGTGCCGGCACTCATCGCCTGGATGTCCCCTTCTTTTATCACCGTGGTATTTCCAATACTGTCTTTATGCTCAAGATCACCTTCCAGAGGAATGGAAATGATCTCCATATTGCTATGGGCATGTGTACTAAATCCCATGCCCGCTGCGACTTCATCATCGTTCAGCACCCTGAGCACCCCAAAATTCATGCGTTCGGGATTGTGATAGGCTGCAAAACTAAAAGAGTGGTACGTCTTTAACCACCCGTGATTAGCGTGGCCTCTTGTATCTGCCTTATGAAAAACTGTCTTCATGCCTGCTAAATTTGAATGGGATTGGATGATGCTACTTTTTTTCGGACCCCAGGGATATGGTTATGGGCCAGCCTTCAAATTGTTGTGCGCCGGACCGGGTAACGTCCACGTATCGCGGCCAGCATTCAAAAGTAACCTCCAATTCCTTTTTACTGAATCTGATCAATCCATACCCCCCTCCCTTTGAGTTACTCTCGGGATTTACATAGGCATACATGCTGATCTTGTTATTAAAACCATCCAGGTAATCCCCCGTCCATGGAAGGCTGGTATTTGTATTTGGATTTGCACCGGGTTTTTCATCTTCCGGCCACCACCAACGGCTGTAATAGTCGTTGACAATAGCAGGAACCACAAATGACCAGGGGCCATCACCAAATTCATCAATCCCCTGCTTTATAACACTTGCCAAATGCTGATCCCCGCCAATATGCACGGCATTGGCATCCCGGATGAGTGCCAGGGCTTTGATTCTGCCTGCCTGTGGCCATCCGTTAGAATCGAGATCGGCATGCAGGCGGTTATCGAGGCTACCGTGAATATGTGCTCCCCCGCAAAATCCGGTTTGTGACAGGACCACTTTCATATGGTCTGTATTATTTTTACCCCAGGCCTCGAGAAATTTTAATTGACGATCCCCCAGCAGGGTGAGTCCCGGCAGGTCAATGGAGGCCGGGTCATAATCAGGATCGTTGACATGATCTGGTCGCGGCCCCTGCTGTGGAATTTTTCCCTGGGGTCCGGATTTAAACTTTCGGTCTTCGAGGATGGCGAAATCAATACCTCCCAATTTCATATTGGTATAATACACCCCGATACCCTGCATAATCGGGGTGGGATCGAAAGGATCAGGAAGGTGAGCCGTTTGGCAACGTTCAACCATTTTCACATATTCGGGGTGATAGCGATAACCACCGTCCCAACTTCCTTCGGCGGTGGAGATTTTTCCGTTTTCCCCCCATAGATTTCCCTGGCCAATATCGTGGTCGTCTGGAATTGTGATAGCCGGACGATTGCGAAAGGTTTCCCTGAACTGCAACCCGAATTTTAGCCATGCCGCCGTATGTTCGGTATGATCGTACGATTGGTCACCCGCAAAGAAGATCAGATCCGGATCCTGGTGATTGATATTTCTGATATAGTTCTCGCGCATACCCCTGTCCTTGTTCGAATTGCAGGAAAGGGCAGCTAATACAATTTCTTCTTTGGCTAAAGGATCTTTTCTTATAGTACCCTCGAAGCGGGCATTTTTCCCGTGTCTTATTTGATATTTGACATCCGAATCTTTTATCCAGTCTTCGACACGAAACAGGGCAGACCAACCCAGGTCATTTGCAGAAACCACCTGTATTTCCCTCCAGGAATCCCCCTCCATGATGGCCAGGCGTACCTCCCTGGTCTCATCGGGATACAAAGGGTATAATTGAGCACTGAGTTTTAACGTTGCATCGGACACGGTATAAATACCGAAGGCGACCACACTATCCCTGTCTACTTTTAAGTCAATAATCGGATTATCGGCCCTGTTCCACCAGTCATTGACGGCAAGGGTA
>DATGCB010000358.1:0-2835 GCA_035312365.1 Eudoraea sp.
GCAACTACTTCATGGTTTTCAAGATATGTGGATCTAATTGTTCCTGAGATTGATGATGACATAGATCAGAACGGAGTGGTCCTGGTGTACTTCAAGGCGTCGTCTGGCGGAGGGTGGCAGCCGTTGCCTTTTCAGTTCACAAGCTTCGGCAGTGGTGCATATATCACCAATATCGCTTTCGAGTCGGGTGTGGGTAGTATCCGCCTCCACTATTTTTGGACTCCAAATACCGGCAGTGTCCCTGCGGGACTGTCCACACACCCAATAGCCGATCACTCCTTTAGATATGTTATTATCCAGGGGACAGCTGTAGGCAAGGACTCGGGAAATTATGGTGTTGACTTTAAAAAAATGTCATACGAAGAAGTGATGGATTATTTTGGCCTGGATGATTGAATATCCGTTCGGGCAGCTGTGTACCATCTAAACACTACATTCGCCCATTGGTAAAGTATTGGGCAATTGCTGTACATAATTAGTTAATAATCAGTAGAATATGTTCTAAGTTTGATCGAATAACTATTAAAAGCCATGTTATGAGAATTCCAATCAAAAGGGCACCTTTTTAGGTATTACGGGACTACTTGTTTTTCTTCCTGTAGAAAAGCGACGACGATTATACACCTTCTGAATATGAAGGGAGCCTGGCGGGCCATCAGCATATGAATAGGTTGACTCAAAAGGGCTGAAAACAGCAATCGGAGCAATAATTTCCATCTATACAGGAAATTCAGACGCACATACAGTATTTCGGGGCCCGCATACATAAGTGCCCCTGACTGTAAAACGTAAATTGTATTTTTAAGAGTGCGAAACCGAGAAGCCGATTGAAATGAAAACAAAACTGAAAAAATTATTAAGATTCTGTTGTATGGTAGTCATTCTTGGAATCCAGAATTTGCTTTACGGCAGTTGGACGGCAGGGGACGTTGAAACGGTAAGAACCGATATAGATAATTGAATTGACAGAATTAGAAAACCGCTGTGTTTTCGGACTTGTTTTTCGGGGGAACGAACAAGGATCAGAAAAGGCAGCGGATTTTTTTGAAATAACCCTTAAATTGAATCCATATGAAAACGAACAGGAAACGTATGATCCTCGGTGCTTTTTTGGTGAGTTTACTACTTTCTTCCTGCGGCAAAACCGAAGTTCGGACATTTATACTCAATGTATCTGAAGAAACCGAGGTAGACGTATCCATAGGGATACCGATTCCAGAACTGACACAGGAGGTTATAGACAATGATTTGGTCGTTGGGTATGTAAAATTTTTTAGTGATCCTAACCTGTATGCGATTCCCAGGGGAACGATCCCCGCCAGCGGGCATGCGGAAGCCTTTAGTATTTCGGCAAGCCTGCGGCCAGGCCATTACGACTTGCTATTCCGGGATTCGGATGGGAATGACTTTAGTATTTATTCTGATCAGCTGGAACTGCTGAAAGTGGTCATTATCGAAGCTACTGATATCACGACCAGAACCGTCACAGGGAATTTGTAAGAAGAACCTAAAAGACCTGACAGGGTTTTTAATCCTGACAGGGATACGGTTATAGGTCAAATTTAATGCCCTGTGCCAGCGGTAGTTCCGTAGTATAGTTAATGGTATTCGTTTGCCTCCTCATATAGATTTTCCAGGCATCTGATCCTGATTCCCTGCCGCCGCCGGTTTCCTTTTCACCTCCGAAAGCCCCGCCTATTTCCGCCCCGGAAGTTCCAATATTTACATTTGCTATCCCGCAGTCGCTTCCTGCCGCCGATAAAAAGCGCTCTGCTTCGCGTAAATTGTTTGTCATGATGGCGGAAGAAAGACCTTGTACTACCTCATTTTGTAGCGCAATGGCATTCTCTACCGATCCGGAGTATTTCAATAGATAAAGCAGTGGGGCAAAGGTTTCGTGCTGCACGATGTCAAACGCATTTTCCGCTTCGGCAATGGCAGGTTTTACATAGCACCCGCTTTCATAGCCTTCTCCGCTTAGCACCCCTCCTTCTACGAGTAACTGGCCTCCCTCTTCTACCACTTTTTCGAGTGCACGCTCATACATGGCAACTGCATCGGTATCTATCAGCGGGCCTACATGATTGTTTTGGTCCAGGGGATTTCCGATTCGCAATTGTCCGTAAGCGGCTAACAGAGCTTCTTTTACCTGGTCGTAAACGGATTCGTGGATGATTAATCTGCGGGTAGAGGTACATCGCTGCCCCGCGGTCCCCACGGCCCCGAAAACGGCCCCGATCACCGTCATTTTAATATCGGCATCCGGGGTCACGATGATCGCATTATTCCCGCCGAGCTCCAGGAGTGATTTACCCAATCTGCCGGCAACAGCCTGAGCGACAATTTTGCCCATACGAATAGATCCCGTGGCAGAAACCAGGGGAATCCGCTGATCATGCGTCATGAATTCCCCGACCCTATAGTCCCCGTTTATCAGGCAGGAAATTCCTTCAGGAAGCCCATTTGCCTTAAATACCGAAGCCGCAATGTTCTGGCAGGCAACCCCGCAAAGAGGTGTCTTTTCCGAGGGTTTCCAGACACAAACATCCCCGCATATCCAGGCCAGTGCGGTATTCCACGCCCAGACGGCCACTGGAAAATTAAAGGCAGAGATTATACCGACGATCCCCAACGGATGGTATTGTTCATACATTCTGTGCCCGGGTCTCTCCGAATGCATGGTTAATCCGTGTAATTGACGGGATAAGCCTACGGCAAAATCACAGATATCTATCATTTCCTGTACTTCACCCAAACCCTCCTGGTACGACTTGCCCATTTCGTAGGAAACCAATTTACCCAGGGGTTCTTTCAACTCCCTCAGTTTGTCACCAA
>DATGCB010000359.1:0-5204 GCA_035312365.1 Eudoraea sp.
TTCATCCAGTTTTACCATAGTCTTACATTTCCATTCCAATTCCGATTCCTTGATCAATAGTCCTTTTAATGGCCTGTTTAGCCACCTTGGCAGCTATCTTGGTGGCCCGGTTAGGGGTTACGTTAACTGTCTTGCCCAATAGCTTCATTGCGTTATCCGCTTTCGCTTTTTCCACCACACTTGTTTTAAATCCAATTTGCTCGGCTATTTTGCCCATGGACATGGAACGGTGTACCTCGCTTCCCTTGAGGTTGGCCCCGCCAAATTCGAACCGGAAGCCCTGCAGCTTGTTTTGCTTATTGATACAGGGAATTACCTTTACCTCATAGTGTTTCATGGCTTCGATGTACTGATCAAAGTCTTTGGGCCGGGTTTCGGTAATTACCTTATCATGCACTCGTTTTAGTATTAATCGAACGGTCTTATGTTGCTCCAATTTTTGTTGCTGTACCTCCCTCACGGTGGTAAGACCCATTTCCTTTGCCACATTTTCAGCAGCCAGCTGGCTTCTTTTTCCAATAAAGTTGTCCTTGTAGGCCTTACCATCGAAACCAATTCTATTCACGTATAAATGAATGTGAACGTGCTGCTTATCTCTATGTACGAATGCAATCGCCTGTCGTTCCTGTAATTTCATTTCGCTTACAAACCGCTGGGTGATTTCAGTCAATTGTTTGTCCTTTAGTTCCTGTCCATCTTTAATGGTCGGACTCAGAATAAAGCTCAAGGTGTTCTTTTCACATCGTTGATTTTGCGATTGGATAATTTTGAACTCATGGGTGATCTCTTTGGGATTGTTTCCGGCCAAATGCTCGCGGTATACCACTTTGGCATCTTTCTCTTCATTCCAGCCATAACCCATGCATGCCCCTGTATACGATATGGATGTTCCCTTACCGATCATGTTTTAAAATTGAATAGGTGTTGTCGAATCTCGTTTGCTAGCTGTACCACTTCATCGGCCAGTTTAGGATTCCGTTTTCGGAACATGTTTCCAATCCGTTTAAAGTCGTTCTCGTACTTCACCAGCATTTTATATACTTCTATCTGTTCTTCGGTCAGTCGTTCAATGATCCGGTCGTCAAAGGCTGCTCTCCGGCAATATTCGCTGATCGTCAGTCCAGATTTTCTGGCCTTGACCTTAAGTAGTTTCTTTTCGAAGACGGTACATCTAAATTGTACAAATTGCCGTTTCATTTTATTTTCTCCTTTTGCGACCTCCGGGAGCAAAAGCAAGATCTGTCATGACAATGACACATCTTGCATTCTCACTCAAACGGATATAAATGTGCCTTTGATGAGCCATTCATTGAGGTCTTTAAAGCCCTTATATGCTTCTGATTGATCCTTACAATTTGGATGATCATTCATTAATTTTTCCTTTACCGTCGTGCCACCCGAATCGTTATCCAGATAGAGGTCAATGGTCTTGTAATCACCAAGTATCGGAACTGCTTTGTCAACCAGGGAAATAGAGTTTAATACCAAGAGGTCGTGGGTTTCTTGAATAGTCGGGAATAATACAACCAGGCTAAGCAGATCGAACATCCCTTCCACAACAGCCAGTGAAGGATGACCATAAGTAATCAGGGAAAGATCCTTTGGTGAGGTGGAACCTTTAAAGTATTTGTTCCGCAGTTCCCAGCCACCGGATTTATTTACCAGGCCAAGGGCGAAGTACCTTTTATCCCGACACTGGTAATGGACTTCCTTGCAAAATGTCTTGGCGGTGGTAATTGGGATTCTTCGGGATCTCAAGTACTGCTCCAGGGCCGGATAGGTAATCGCTCGAACTATTCGAATCACTATGCGCTGGGTTTCCTCTCCTTCAAATAGTTCCTGCTGCTGAAAAGAAAAAAAAGATTCCTGTTGGGCCAAATAGTCCAGGGCCTCCTTCACTGAGCAGTTTTGAAGACAACATACCAGGTCAATCACATTGCCTCCCTTTCCGATTCCGTGATCATACCACCGGTTCCTCGTTTTAGACACCTTAAAAGATGCTTGTGTTTCTGACCGCAGCGGACTCAGAAACCAAGCTTCTTTTTCCGATTCTCTGCAGGGAAACTGCCCGAGTTTTTCCAACACCTTAGTTATGGAAAAACGACGGGCTGTTTCACAGTTGATTCTTTTCTTTTTCATAAGCAGTTTGTTTTTTTAAATTTCACCTACCTATCTTACCTAATCCTTTATTTACAGGAGTTTCCAGCTTAGGTAGGTCTATTTTTGCACTTACCTATCTTACCATTTAGGTAGGTTAGGTAACCTTTAGGTAAGATCCATTATAACATCTTACCTAAAGGGAATGCCCTATGTATAAACATTTAGACCTCTTTAGGTAACTAGGTAAGAGGAATTCTACTTTTTTGACAATTCCAATTCCCAGGGGGTATCCCGAAACAATTTTTTTGCGAGATAACCGTATACCTGGCGCCTGGGATGTTTCAAACGTTGAAAGTTGAACCCTGCAAAGGCTCTCCCGATATTGACCTGGTTTAACCTAAGGTTCAAACAGTTTAAAGCCACCAGAACATCTGATGCGGTGACAAAGTCTTCCATATCGCTCGATCTCTCATAATATTTGGCGATCAGTTCCTGTTCGGTGGTAAGTTTTGTGTACTTCACATTGCGCTCTTCATTTTCCCGGATATCCTGAATACTGAGCTCCGGATTAAAGGACGGTTCCTTGTACGCCAGGTGATAGGCCTGCGCCCATACCAGGTCAATTTGAACTTCTTTCGAATACGAAAAATCGATCTTGTCCAGTAATTCAAAGCACAGCCATCTGACGGACCCGGTCTCATCATTAAGAAATGAGGACATATTGGTGGATCCCACAAAAGAGCAGATCCGGGGCAGGGTGGTATTCTTCCTGTCATACGGCAAGCGTTCATTGATAAAGGTTTTGGAAAAGAATGCCTTTAGTGCGTTGACATCCTTTTTGGACAGTACAGCCAGCTCATCCAGATTATACAAGAAGTTGCGGCATAACTGGATCCTGGCGTCCTTGTCATTACTGATGTCTTCGGCCAGGTACTCACTAAGAGCTGGAGGGCAGAGGAACCGGCACCAGGTGGACTTGCCTGAGCTCTGACCTTTATGGCTTATAATTAAGGCCTGTTTATTAAAGTAACCAGGTTCCAGGGCACATTTGACAGCCCTGACAAGCCATTTCTTAAAGTGATTGCGAAATGCCTCATCTTCATAGGTCGGAACAAAGGAGGCCAGCTTCTCAATATGATCTTGCTTGTCCCAGGCCGGCAGCTTTATAAAATACTGTGCTATAGGATTGTATTTTGAGATCCAATCTGATTTAAGAAGGATTTCAAGCTTTGCCGTGCTGATATCGATACCAGCCTTGGCTA
Organism: Eudoraea sp.; assembly: GCA_035312365.1. Taxonomy (GTDB): domain Bacteria; phylum Bacteroidota; class Bacteroidia; order Flavobacteriales; family Flavobacteriaceae; genus JAFMPW01. The sequence continues at coordinate 3,363 of DATGCB010000359.1, forward strand.
GTTCTATAATCAGCGAATTCAGATTGAGGTAGTGCCAATCACCAGCTCCCTTGAAGGAAATTTGAAAATCATGGGAAATTTCATTGTACAGGATATCATATTTCTTGAGGAGATACTCAATCACATAATCAAATATCGTCAGCTTCTTGGCATCGGTAACCTCATACAATTTGCTTACAACCTGCTCCATGGCTACCGCACTTTATTTTGGAGTGAATAGGCCAGGGCTTCACTTTCAATTTCGGATTTGGATTTCCGCTGATTTCGGGAGAGCCAGGCATTGAGTTTGGCCCGTTCGAAAAAGATCATTTTTCCATTGGGTTTAGAATGTGGAATCTCACTGGCCGCTGTTAACTTGTACAAATAACTGCGGGAGATCCCCGTATAGTCACAGGCTTCCTCAAAAGTCAATATTTCTTTGCTAAAAGAGAGTAAGCGCTCGATACGATCGAGCCGCTCAAGGATCATTAAATTGTCCATTGTAATAGGATTTAAGATTGCTATTAAATGAGCAAAAGCGCTTTTGTTTTCTATTGCAGAATTCTTGAGATAAAGATAGAAAAGTAGGGAGGTAAAAAGCCTTAAAGCTTCAATATGTTATTCACATATATATTTTTAAAAAACTAAAATACAGCATTTTACATCAAATTTGGCGATTTCTGACTAAACTAAATTAAGATTTATAAAGCCAGATTTTCAAATGAACGTATTTGGTATTATTTTATATGATGGGATTGTATGGTTTTTGAGTTATTAACAATGAATTTGATCTGGATGATCAACTTCTGACAGATTATGTCCAGGGATTTCACAAATGAAAGCTCAAGAATTAGTATCGCTGCCTTTCTTGTTATTGATAAAAACACACAGGATATGACGTTATTCTGTAATGCTCCTGGATAAAAACTATTTTAGTGTAGATAAAACAAGTTAGGGCACATTAGGCAGAACGCTATATTAAAATCATATCTTATCTTTGTATTAAAGCTTACGAAATGACTACTCGACAGATAAAATCCAGAATAAAAAAAGCGCTCGACAACGTCCCGGAAAACGTTCTCGAAGAGATTCTGAGTTACCTGGAGGAAATTCAGGGAAAGTCGGCCGACAATGTTGTCATGTATCAAAGACTTCGCAAAATTCTTTCCGAGGATAGAGAATTGCTCGACAAGCTTGCGCAATGATCGACTTAAAGCAAGCTTTAATTATTCATCAAGTTTTAATTGAGAAGTTTGGAGGAACTGATGGTCTTAAAGATCAAAGAGCACTCGAATCTGCTTTGGCTAGACCCCATGCGACTTTCGATCAAAAAGAACTCTACCCGACACCAGTTGACAAAGCAGCAGCGATTTTAGAAAGCATATTAATTAATCATCCTTTTTTGGATGGTAATAAGCGGACAGGGTATGTTCTTATGAGATTGACTTTAATGCAGGGAGGACTTGACATCGAGGCCACACAGGCCGATAAATATGAATTTGTTATCAAGGTGACTAAAGGAGAACTCGATGTCAACCAAATTAAGGAATGGATTAAAAGTCGACTGAAAAAATAACGTGCCCTAACAATACCTATAATTCAGCCTTCCTGCAAGTCGATATGAAAATTTAGTAATATTAACCACGCCTGATTTCAACACTGAAAAATCCTGTCGGATTTCCCAGGCCGAAATTATAGCCGAACCGTTGGGCTGCATTTGGGTACGTTATACCAAAAATACCAATGTCCGGTTTCAAACCAATGGGGTTGTTGGGAACTCCAAACACCGAACAAGGATTAACGAATTTTGAATTACAGGTGTGAATGGCTGCTTTGACTCCAAAGCAGACGGTCACGTAATCC
>DATGCB010000360.1:0-3011 GCA_035312365.1 Eudoraea sp.
GTAATGTCATCTGTTATCCCTATCGTAAAGTTATTCTTAGGCTTTTTGCAATTCAGGTTGGCCACAATGCCTTCCACCATGGCCGGTGTAAATTCTTTGGAGGACAATCCATACCGTCCCCCGATTACTTTAGGGAGTGGTTTTGCCCGATTTTCATTGAACTGCCCGACAAGCGACTGAACAACGTCCATGTAAAGTGGTTCCCCGGTTGATCCGGGCTCTTTGGTACGGTCCAATACGGCAATGGAAGTGCATGTATCAGGCAATGCGTTGATCAAATGTGCCGTGCTAAAAGGTCGATAAAGCCTTACTTTGATCAGGCCGATCTTTTCTCCCCGGGCATTCAGATCCCGGACAGATTCTTCAATCGTTTCACAGGCCGATGCCATGGCGATAAGCACCTGTTCTGCTTCCGGATGTCCCATATAATCAAAAATCCGGTATTGCCTTCCTGTCAGGGCAGCAAATTTGTCCATCTGCTGTTGCACGGTATGCGGACATGCATCGTAATATGTGTTAACTGCCTCCCTGCTTTGAAAAAATACATCCGCTCCCTGGGATGTCCCCCTGATCACCGGGCTGTTAGGATTTAAGGCTCTGTTTCGATGTTCAACAACCAGATCTTCCCTGATCATTTCCCGGACGGCTGCATCACTGACCATTTCAATTTTAGAGGTTTCGTGGGAGGTCCTGAAGCCATCGAAAAAATGCACAAACGGTATCCTGGATTCCAGAGAAGATGCCTGGGAAATTAAAGCAAAATCCATAGCTTCCTGTACAGAGGCGGCGCCTAACAGGGCATAACCCGTATTTCTCACGGCCATCACATCGCTGTGATCGCCAAAGACCGATAAGGCATGGGTAGCAACAGAACGGGTGGCAACATGAATTACGCCGGGGGTAAGTTCAGCAGCTATCTTGTACATATTGGGCAACATTAAAAGAAGCCCCTGAGAGGCTGTAAACGTAGTAGACAATGCACCCGTTTGCAACGCACCGTGCAAAGCTCCGGCAACGCCAGCCTCACTTTGCATTTCAAAAACGGTCGGTACGCTGCCATAAATATTTTCTTTTTGGTCAGCGCTCCACTTTTCAACCAGCTCTGACATTCCCGAAGCCGGAGTAATGGGATATATGGCGCAAACCTCATTGGTTTTATAGGCAATACGTGCTGCGGCTTCGTTGCCGTTCACTATGATGTAGTTTTTGGGATTCATTTTTATTCTGGCGTTTTTTTGATCATCTTAACCTTTACCCCGAATGGGAAGTTAAAAAAGGCCACTCCTTAAAAGCAGGGGCGGCCTTTTTTAGGTCTTACTTTTCGAACTCGATGGAAACCGGCGTAGGATTGCTGATCATATCGAATACAGGGGAGTACTGTGATAATGCTCTAAGCTGGTCCTCAGTGGCATCTGATTTTACCTTGAACCTCACTTTAATCCCGTCATACCCCTTTCTGATTTCAGGATCTAATCCAAGGAACCCCTGAAGATCGATGCCACCTTCCAAAGAAGATTCCATCCCTTCAATCTCAATTCCCTGTGCAGCGGCATGATACGTCATGGCAGCTGTTAAACAGGATCCTAAGGCATGCAATACGATCTCAGCAGCACTGGGTGCCAAATCCTCACCCAATAAAACTGCCGGGTGGTCAGCTTCCATGGTAAAAGTCTCTTTTCGAGTAGTGTCTTCTTCACCTACTCCATAAAAGCTCTTGACACTGGTTACACAATGTCCACCTTCGATCCAGTTGTTTTTCGCCCTGAATTCGAATTTTGCCAGTTCGGGATTTCCCTGAACCGCTTCTACTGTAGCCATCAACTGGTCTACGTTTACTCCGTTTGTTTTGTTTACTACTGTACTCATTTTTTTAAATTTTAAAGATTAAACATTTTTATTTGACTTGTATATTACAGCAGTCGTGCCAAAGCATATAATATTCTGATATTCAGTTATTTATACAATTTATGGAGGTTTGAATACATTACGAAATATCGTTTATTTACGAAATATCGCTATAGGATTTATGAATTTTCGTGAAAAAGACAATGTAGGATAGAAGAGTTTCCCCGGTCTTGGCTTCTGGGCCGGATACGTAAAATAATAACGGATTGTGCAAGCAGATCCGAAAGCAACAATTTTCAGGGTAAAAACTGGGACCTGTATTGTTTCGGCGGGAGTGAAAACCTGTCTTTAAAAATTTTGTTGAAATGTGATGCATTCTTAAACCCGCATTCGTAGCATACCTGGTTTACGTCCATGTCTGACTTTAACAGGAGGCTTTTGGCATATTCCAGACGTTTATCCGTCAGCCATTTGCCCGGGGTTTGGCCGTAATAGTTTTTAAAGTCTCTTTTGAAGGTAGAAAGACTTCTCCCGCTTAACCTGGCAAATTCTCCCATATTTAAATCAAACTGAAAATTTCTTTTCATTATATAATCAAGCTCCGTTTTATCCGATAGCAGGAGGGAACGAAAAAAACCGGTCAGTTTTCTGTTTCCCGGGTTTAACAGGATATTAAACAGGAGTTCCTTAAATTTTATCTCTACCAGACTGCGGGGAGTAGCCTTGTCCTGATTTAAATAATGAAACACGCTTTGCATCAATGACTCCAGTGTGGCATTGGTTTTAATCCTGAACATTTCTTCCTCAACGGAATCTGGCATTGAAATGCCTTTCGCTACATCATTTTCCCTGAGGAAGTTTCTTATAAACGCATCATCAATAAAAAAAAGCATGACACAATAGTCCACTTCCATAAATTGCCTCGTTGAGTATACCCCCTTCCTTACAAAGAGGGCATCGCCTGCCTCAATCAGGTAAGATTCCCTGCTTGAGTTCCATTCCTTCTTTCCGCTGATCACGTAGACAATAAGATGCGACTCTGTCCAAAGTTGAAACTGCTCTACCTCCAGGGGGCATTTATATTCTACAAATAAATAGTCATTGCCAACGAGTTTATTATATCTCGGATGCCCCTTAAAATAGGAATATATGTCTACCGTCTTCAT
>DATGCB010000361.1:0-11864 GCA_035312365.1 Eudoraea sp.
TGATGTCTATATCGAAGCAAATTTTGAAGGACATGTAGTACCTCCGGGCACCTATTCACTCCGATTGACAGCGGATGGGAAAACCGTCACTACCACCGGAAATATTATTCAGATGCCGGGCTTTACGACGACGGAAGCACAATATAAGGAGTACCATTCTTTTATGACGGAAATGGAGGATAAGCTCAATCAAATGCATTCCAGGGTGAATACCCTTTTTGACGCGCGGCAACAACTACAGGATATTTTAAAGGAGATCGGAGACGCACAACTTCGAAGCGAGGGAAACAACTTAGTGGAAGCGCTCGGCATCTGGGACCAGGAAATGGTGCAGCGCAAATCAAAAGCCTACGACGATGTGGAAAATTTTCCCAACAAGTTTACGGCGGAGTACCTGTTTTTGATCAACCATGCGAACAGCCCTGTCCCAAGGGTTACCCAATCCTCCAGGGATCGTAAAAAAGAGCTGGATACCCAATGGGAATCCCTTAGGTCACGGGCCGAAGGCCTTTTAAACACAGCCATTCCAAATTATAATAAACAATTGTGGGGAGCCGGGATAGGCGCTATCCGCCTGAAGTAACTGCAATTATATCACCTTTTATGTTTTTGGGAAGTAAAGGATCGAAAGCCATAGCAGGAATCAATCTCCAAATGCCGGGAGGAACCACACGGATGTTGAGGAAGATACTCCCTGTCCTCATTTTCGCCATGTGCTATAACGCGGTGGCCCGCCAGCAACCACCGAATGTAATTCTGATTATTACGGATGACCAGGGGTACGGGGATCTGGGGATTACAGGGAATCCCCATGTTAAAACCCCGGTACTTGATAAGTTCGCCAAACAAAGTATACGATTTACCGATTTTTATGTATCCCCGGTTTGTGCGCCGACCAGGGCCAGTTTAATGACCGGCAGGTATTCACTGCGGACCGGGATCAGGGATACCTATAACGGAGGAGCTACTATGGCAGCCACAGAGGTAACGCTGGCCGAAATGCTTAAGGAAGCTGGTTATAGAACAGGAATTTTTGGCAAATGGCATTTAGGCGATAACTACCCGTTCAGGCCAATGGACCAGGGCTTTGATGAATCGGTCGTCCACCTCGCCGGGGGCATGGGGCAAGTGGGTGACTTTACCACCTGGTTCCGGGGGGATCGCAGTTATTTCGATCCTGTTCTTTGGCAGAATGGCCGGCAAAAGCCGTATGAGGGTTATTGCAGCGATATTTTTGCCAAAGAAGCTATCAGCTTTATTGAGGAAAACAAAGAGGGTCCTTTCTTCTGTTACCTGTCCTTTAATGCGCCCCATACCCCCCTGCAGGTTCCCGGGGCATATTATAATAGTTATAAGGACATAGATACCGCGTCCGGATTTGAAGGCGATACCAGACCCTTTGAAACCATGAGCGAAAAGGACAAAGAGGATGCCCGCAGGGTGTATGCCATGGTCAGTAATATTGATGATAACGTCGGGAAATTAATGCAGACGTTGGAAGCATTGGAACTGGTGGAAAATACAGTCGTCATTTTTATGACCGATAACGGGCCACAACAGGTCAGATATATTGCCGGGATGAAAGGACGGAAAGGGAGTGTGTACCGGGGCGGGGTCCGTGTTCCCTTTTTTCTGAGCTATCCGGCTAAATTCAGGGGCGACCGGGACATTAACATCACTGCAGCGCATATCGATCTTCTTCCCACCCTGGCTGAAATATGTCAGGCCGGCCTGCCTTCAGATGTCAAAATTGACGGGAACAGCCTGGTTTCCCTACTCCAGGGGAAGGAAAAAACCTTTAAGGACCGGTCGTTGTTTTTCTATTGGACCCGGAAGTATCCGGAACGCTACTTTAATATGGCCTTGCAAAGAAACACTTTTAAACTGGTGGGCCACACGGATTACAACGCACCAATTCACAATTTTGAATTGTTTGATATTGAAAAGGATCCTTATGAGCAAAAAAACCTGGTGAAACAGCATACGGGCCTTGCTGAGGAGCTTAAGTCAATCATGGAATTGTGGTACCATGAATTGATCACTTCTGAAAACCTGGTCGATCCGCCCCGTGTACTCCTCGGCAATCAGCAGGCAAACCCGGTAATCCTGAATAGAAATGACGCAGAGGGCGAGCGGGGTATTTGGGCGCAGGAAGAAATATTTGGAAAGTGGAGGGTTCGTTTTGAAGCGGGCAATTACAACATCAGATTTAAATTTATTAAGCCCGTAGAACGGGGCGGAAGGATGTACCTGGAAACAGATGCCATCATTAATCAGAGGATAATTGCCCATGAGCCCGGAGACATCATCGAAATGAATAATGTGCAGCTTCCTGCCATGGAATGCGACCTGATTCCATTTTACGCGATACATGGCAGGCAGATATTTCCATTTTGGGTGGAGGTGGATAAAATAAATTAATGTCCGGGGGAGCGGCATGTGCCAATTATTTTCATGAACTTTGTGCACGCCAAACGCTATCAGATAATGCCGGATTATTACAACTATATTAAGGCCTTGCACCTGATCTTTGTGATCACCTGGTTTGCAGGGTTATTTTACATCCCACGCTTATTCATCTATCATATTGAAGCAAATGAAAGAACATCCCCCGGGCGGGAACTCCTGATCACCCAATTTAAGACAATGGCAAAAAGGCTGTGGTATATCATCACATGGCCTTCGGCCATTCTGGCCACATTATTTGCCGTTTGGCTGCTTGTTTTGATGCCACGATGGCTGGAACAGCCCTGGATGCACGTAAAACTTGGCTTGGTGCTGCTGCTCGTTATGTACCATTTAAAAACACATCAAATATTCCTGCAGTTGCAAAAAGATACCGTAAAATACAGTTCAGGATTTATGCGTATATGGAATGAAGGCGCCACCCTCTTCCTGTTCGCGATTGTCTTTCTTGCGATCCTTAAAAATGCTTTTAACTGGGTCTACGGCCTAATTGGGATCGTGATTCTCGGGATCCTGCTGATGCTGGGGATCAGGCTGTACAGACAACTTCGAAATATGAAATCGGGCAGTAAATAGTGCAGGGAATCCGGACAAGTTTGTCGTCATGATGGAGGAAGCCATGCAATCCGAACAGGACTAATTTGGACCGATAATTGCTATCTTTAAACTTAAATTCTGTTTCCTTGTTCAAGAAACTGTCACTCAGGTCGCGCATCTTTATCACCATGATTCTTTTGGTAGTGATAGCCTCGGTATTAATTGCAGGCGTATCCATCCTTCAATATCGTGAGCAGAATAAGGATTACCACCAGGACAAGTTACTGCGTAAGGAAGCTCAGATTAAGCAGAGTATAGAGTATACACTCATCGGGACTACCTATCCGCTGACCACGGAATTTTTGGGACTTATCTTTAAGGACGCCATCTACCAGATTGCGAACATTCAGAATGTAAATTTTAATATCTATGATCTCGAAGGGCTGTTGATCAAAAGCTCAAGGCCACAGTTGAATAACGATTCTATTTCCCTCCGCCTGGATCCCGAAGTACTCGATCTCCTTTCGGGCAATCCGGACAAGCGCTATGTGGAAGAGAATTCAGCGGCGGGTGATGACTTTCAGGCGTCCTATACGTATATCAACGACAATAAATATAAACCGATAGGTATATTAAATATTTCCTATTTTGAGGATGATACATTTAACAACAAGGAACTCCGCGAGTTTCTCTTACGCCTAAGCGGAGTATACCTTTTGATGTTGTTTATTGCCATTGCCCTGGCCTTCTTTATTTCCAAATATATTACCCGCTCACTCCAGACGATTTCGGATAAATTAACCGAAACCCATCTTACCAGACGCAATGAGAAAATCTTAATAGAGGATCCAAGCGAGGAAATCAGGAAATTGGTGGACGCCTATAACGGAATGATTGATGAGCTAGAACAAAGTGCTGCAAAATTAGCCCGAAGTGAACGGGAACAGGCATGGCGTGAAATGGCAAAGCAGGTGGCTCATGAAATTAAAAATCCGTTGACTCCCATGCGGTTAAGTGTGCAAAGCTTTGAACGGAAATTTAATGCCAAAGACCCAAATGTCCAAACCAAGGTTAAGGAATACTCCAAAACCCTCATTCAACAAATAGATACCATGAGCAGCATAGCTTCTGCATTCTCCAGCTTTGCGGAGATGCCGGCCCAGCAGAATGAAACGCTGAACGTGGTTAAAATAGTAAAGCTTGCATTGGATATTTTCAATGAAAGCTATATTCACTTTATTTCAGATGAAAAGGAAATCATTGCCAAACTCGATCGTACCCAACTCATTCGGGTGGTTACCAACCTGGTTAAAAATGCGATCCAGGCAGTCCCTGAAGTTGTATCCCCCCGCATTTTGGTGTCGGTTGCCTCCGAAGGTGATTTTGTAAAGATCGCCGTGGCGGATAATGGCATTGGGATAGCGGATGAATTTAAAGATAAAGTTTTTGAACCTAAATTTACAACCAAATCGAGCGGAATGGGCCTGGGTCTTGGAATGGTGAAAAACATTGTGGAAACTTATAAAGGGAGCATAGTATTTACATCACAACCCGGGAAGGGGACCGTGTTTACGGTACGACTTCCGAAAGTGTAGAAAACCGAAAAATTTACAGACATGGAATTTGAAAATATTCTCATTGCCCTGGAGGACAATATGGCCATAATTACTATCAACAGGCCGCAAAAACTAAATGCGCTCAACACGGATACTATTAAGGAGCTTCATGAAGCGTTGAAAGAACTAGATAAGGACCGGCAAATAAAAGCAATCATTATTACAGGTAGCGGAGAAAAAGCCTTTGTTGCGGGGGCCGATATTTCCGAGTTTGCACATTTTTCGGTCATAGAAGGTGGTAAACTGGCGTCCAAAGGTCAGTCTTTGTTATTCGATTATGTTGAAAATCTATCGACCCCCGTCATTGCTGCGGTCAACGGATTTGCGTTAGGGGGTGGCCTTGAACTGGCAATGGCCTGTCATTTCAGGGTGGCGAGTCACAATGCCAGGATGGGCCTGCCGGAGGTTTCCTTGGGTCTTATCCCCGGCTATGGCGGCACACAGCGGTTACCCCAATTGATCGGAAAAGGCAGGGCTATGGAACTCATTATGACTGCGGGGATGATCGATGTGGAAAGGGCCCTGGACTACGGACTCGTAAACCATGTCGTTTCCAGTGAAGAATTACTTTCTTATTGTAAAAAAATAGCCGGTAAAATAACGAATAATTCACCTGTTGCCATACGCCATGCAATAAAAGCGATAAATGAAGGTTTTAAGAGTAATGCGAACGGGTACAAAACCGAGATTGAAGCCTTTGGTGAATGTTTTGGGACGGCCGACTTTAAAGAGGGCACTTCGGCCTTTTTAGAGAAAAGAAAAGCAGATTTTCCGGGAACATAATATGGGTAAATACTGTAAATCGTACTATGAGAAGAAGTTGCATTATTCTTTTAGCGGCCTTTGCCACCCTGCTTTGCTATGGGCAGAAAATGCCCGTGGACTACACTTTCGGCGAGAAATATAACGATAGGTATAAATATTCTACCCTTGCATCCATCTCCGAAGATGGTACCGGAGGGTATCTATTGGTGCGATCGTATTTTTCCGGCATGGTCCTTAAGCCAAAGGGCTATTTTATAGAACATTACAATAAGGATCTTCAATTGATTAATGAATACAACTACAAGTTCAGAGGGCCCGAGTTTGTGGAAGGTTATGTAAAAAACGGTCAGTTGTATTTGCTTTTTCTTTCATATGATTTCCTGAATGAGTCCTATGATTACACGGTTCACCGAAGCCCAATTTCTGAATTTAATTTTACGGAGGAAACCATCCTTTCGGTACACTCACAACCCGTAATGAACCCCCTGGATAAAAACTATTACAACAGGAATTTTAACTCAGGGTTTACGACAACCACGTTATTCGATGAAGATAAGTCCGCTTTTGTAATCAGCACTCATTTCAAAAGGGGTAACATTAACAAACATCATATTTATCTTTTTAGTGCCTCCCTTAAAAAACTGATTGAGTACGATTTTTCTGCCGAGGTAGAAGAAAAGAACTATGCCTTTGAACATATCGCTGTTTCCAATGATCTGGAAAATGCGTATATCGTGGGGAAGGCCTATTTTAAGAAAAAGCGCTTTAGTGCCTTAGAGCGAAAGTTTCAATACGAACTCATCAGGATTTCGAAAGACGGGGCTAAAACACAAACCTTTGATGAACCCTCGAAATATTCTGAAGGGCTCATACCTGTCCTGAGGAACGAAAGCCTTATTTGTGTTGGATTTTATGCCGATAGGAAGGATAACAGGTATAATGGATTGGGCTATTTCGAAGTGGAAAGGAATACCCTGGCCTTTAAAATCAAGAAATACAATGCTTTCTCCAACCAGTTTATGTTCGACAAATTCGGGAAGGATGATGCGGAGTTCGTGAAGGACCTCGTATTTAAAAACGTAAGTTTTACGGATGACAACGCCGTTCTCTTCAATGCCGAGGAGTATTTTGTGACCAACAGCGTCCAGGCCAATTCGAGTGGTGGCAGAGTCAGGGTGGAGCGATTTCACCACAACGATATCGTGAGCGCGAAGATCGATGCGAAAGGAAATTTGGCCTGGGCCAGAAATATCAATAAGGCAGAAGTTACCCAGGGCGACGGATCCTACGCCTCCTATAGTTCCTATACAAAAAATGGCAAAACCTACTTCTTTATCAGTACTTCGGCAGAAAATCCACAATTGCTGAATAATGAACGGCTTATTTTTAAGCAAGGCCTTAGTCGTAACAGAAATGTCTTTATCATTCAATTGGATGAGCTGGGCAAAATGAGTTATGAAAAGATCATTGACGATCATGAAGCCCGACTGCCCCTGATGGTATCCAAACCCTATTTGGATAGCAGGAAGGATGAAGTGCTTTTTTATGCTAAAAGGGGAACCAAAAAACAATTGGTAAACATTTCCCTGAAATAACGAAGGCACAATATTTTTGGAATCCCTGTGTTTGATGATATTCAGCCGGGGAAGCTGCCTCCAGTTATGTGCCCTCCCCGCCATAAAACCCGGTGGGCGCAGATCCCTGGAAAAGTTGATTTGGGACCCAGATAACTGAATCAAAATATGCAAATTAAAAGCCAGAAAAACGATCTTAAATAATAAAAAGTATGGAAAAAATCCATAAATTTGGATAAATTCCAGAATATTGAAAAAAGCGGCTTATATTAAGGGGAGAGGTGCGCAGCTTAACACCGGCAACAAATTTTTAAAGCACCATAATGAATTCCGGAACGATTTTCTCGAATACTGCAGCCTCGAAGGGGAAGAAGCAGACGACGATAAGACAAGTTACCTCCCCATATTTCCCAAAACAATTGTAAATAAAGTAATCAGTCCGGATGTGGGCATGGAGTATTCCATGAATCCCTACCAGGGTTGTGAGCACGGCTGTATTTATTGCTACGCCAGAAATACGCATGAATTCTGGGGGTATGGGGCAGGACTTGACTTTGAAAGAAAGATCCTGATTAAGAAAGATGCTCCCCGACTGCTGGAGGAAAAATTAAAATCTAGAAATTGGAAAGCCTGTCCTATTGTTCTTTCAGGGAATACGGATTGTTACCAGCCTGCAGAGCAAAGGCATAAAATTACACGTGCCTGTTTACAGGTCTTTTTAAAATACAGGCATCCTGTCGGGATCATTACTAAGAATGCGCTGATCCTCAGGGATATGGATATCCTCCGTGAACTGGCTAAGGACAATTTAATTGCGGTAAACATATCAATCACTTCGCTGTCCGAGAAAACGAGACGCATCCTGGAGCCAAGGACCACCACCATCCGAAAGAGGTTACACGCTGTCCGGGAACTATCGCTAAACAACATCCCGGTAAACGCCATGCTGGCCCCGATCATTCCTGGTATCAACAGCCATGAAATCATGAATTTGGCCAGGGCATCGGCTGACCATGGGGCACTCTCCTTTGCCTTAACCGTTGTGCATCTCAATGGAGCGATCGGTCAGATTTTTACAGACTGGATAAAGCGAACGCTTCCCCAAAAGGCGGAAAAAGTGCTTAGAGGTATTGAAGCATGCCACGGGGGAACACTGAATGACAGCAGGTTTGGAATTCGGAATAAAGGAGAGGGTAACGTGGCCAAACACATTCATGACATGGCGAAAATTGCCAGGAAGAAGTACTTTAAAGACAGGAGCTTCCCCAAATTAAACAGCCAATTGTATCTGCAATACAAAGACGGACAGACCCGCCTTTTTTAAAATAAATTGCTTTATTGTCCATTAAGGGAATGGAAAACCGTCCTAAAGCTGTAAATCAATTATAAAAATTCAAGAACAATGAGCAATTATTTATTTTTATTCAGAGGTGGAGTTACCAGCAGATTAGAGCAATCTCCGGAAGAAATGCAGGAGCACATGCAAAAATGGGGCGCCTGGATGGGTGGGCTAAAAGAGAAGGGTAAATTAGTCGACGGCCTCCCTTTGGCCAAGGAAGGGAAGGTGGTTGAAAAAGCCGGTGAAGTCATTACTGATGGACCTTTCGCAGAAGGTTCTGAAATAGTCGGGGGATATTTGATCGTTACCGCGGACGATCTTCAGGGCGCTGTTGATATCTCTAAAGGATGTCCCATATTTGAGCACGAAGGCAATGTTGAGGTGCGTGAGATAATGTCCATGAATATGTAACCTTTCAACCGTGATAAAAAAAAGTCCGATGATTCCTTCGGACTTTTTACTTTTATAAGATGCAAGGACAAAACAAATTGGTAGAAAATGTCTTCCGGTACGAATACGGTAAAATTTTGGCCATTTTGATCAATCGCTTTGGCCCTGCGCATCTCGAGAAAATAGAAGATGCTGTGCAAGACGCTTTGTTGAAGGCAATGCAGATATGGGGTTATAAAAAAGTACCGGACAACCCCACCGCCTGGTTGCTAAAGGTTGCGCGTAACGGGCTCATTGATGCGTTCCGTAGAGATCAAAAAATGGTCTTGGGTGATAAGGATTTAGTCAGGGACATTGAAAGCCATCCCAAAGAACTATCATTGGAAAACAGTATTTCGGACAGCCAGCTCAAAATGATTTTTGCCTGCTGCCATCCTGCATTATCGGTAGAATACCAGATCATTCTCAGTTTGAAACTCATAGGAGGTTTCGGGAATAAGGAAATTGCCAAGGTACTTCTGAAAAAAGAGGAAACGGTCGCCAAGTCATTTACACGGGCGAAGCGAAAGTTAAAGGAAGAAATAACTACACTTGACATCCCGCTCGAAATTGGGCTGCACTCCAGGTTATTTGTCGTTATACGGGTAATTTACCTCCTGTTTTCAGAAGGATATGCCCCTTCCACCGGTGCCATGGTCATTAAAAAAGATGTTTGTTTTGAGGCTATTCGGCTGGCCATGCTCCTGCTGGAGAATAAGTATTGCCGACATGCCGATCTGAACGCTTTGATCGCGTTGATGTGCTTTCACGTCGCAAGGTTCGATGCACGCATGGATGAAAAACTGGAATTGGTGGACCTTGAGCATCAGGACCGCTTAAAATACAACCAGGAACTTATTAAGATTGGTATTTCTCACCTTGAAAAGGCGGGGGATTCGGATCAACTTTCCAACTATCACCTGGAGGCCGCGGTATCCTATTATCATTGTGTTGCAAAAACATTCGAGGAAACAGACTGGTCCCGTATTTTATACCTGTATGATCTGCAATTGAAGCGGCAGTATTCTCCGATTGTTCAATTAAACCGGATTGTTCCGTATTATAAAGTGCATGGAGTAGCGGGGGCATTGATTGAACTGGATCAAATTGCCCGCAGCCCTCATTTCATTGACTCCTATCTGTATCATGCGATCAGGGCCACCCTGCTTTCGGAATCAGGGCAGTATCAGGAAGCAATCACAGCCTTTGCAACGGCCATTGATTATAACAACAATGTACTGGAAAAGAAACACCTTACCAAAAAAATGAATGCCCTTAAAAACGGGACATATAAAAACACCTAGCTGATCTCCCACCCTTTGCGGTAATTTCCTTTTACCCATTCATTGGCCTTTTCATAATTGGTAACACGCATGTGTTCGCCATCCCAAAGGATCTTACGTCTTCCAGGGTAGGTAAAGGGATCCCAGTCTCCCGCTTTTTTACCTGGCTTAAATTCCTTGTACTGGAATGCCTTAATTGCCAGGTTGCCCATAAGTACTGCCTCAGTCAGAGGCCCTGATCTTTTAAAATCAGAAGATGTTTCGGTGCCGTTTAAACAACCATCCACCCAATTGCGCTGATGGCCCCCTGTATCTCCTTCAATTCTTTTGAGGAAAGGTTCAGGAGGATTTAACAGTTTCATAGTGTCAGAGGGTAACAAACGAGCGTTCCTTGAATAGGTATCGCAAATCAAAATTCCGCGGGTACCGTAAAAAATACTGCCACCGCCACCATCGCCAATCGTTTCCCCGTCTTTAAGCTCATCAGGAAGATCAGGAAGGAGTCCTCCGTCATACCAGTTCAAAGCTATATCTCCGTGTTCCGGTGTATTGAATTTAAGGCGGACGATCGAAGAGGCCGGACAGGAATGGCTATAGTCTGCCTCAACAAAATCCCCCACCCAGTTAGTGGTACAACTGGCTTCAGCCTCCGTAGGATACCCCAGGTCTAAAACTCCAAATGGGGTCTCCATGATATGGCATCCCATATCGCCAAGTGCACCCGTGCCAAAATCCCAAAACCCCCTCCACTTAAAAGGTAAATAGGCATCATTGTAATCTCTCGTCGCCGCTGTTCCCAGCCATAGATCCCAATCCAACCCATCAGGTACCGGATGCTTTTCGGTGGGCAGGGGAACACCCTGAGGCCATACGGGGCGGTTGGTCCAACAATCAACTTTATATACCTTCCCTATCACCCCGGACAGGATCCATTCTTTCGCTTCCCGGCTTCCATCGCTGGAAGCCCCCTGATTGCCCATTTGGGTGACGATGCCATTGTCCCTGGCGATATTTGTCATCATGCGGGCTTCATTAATGTTATGGGTAAGTGGCTTTTCAACATAAGCGTGTTTCTTAGCCTTCATAAACGGTAGCGCAATGGTGGCGTGCATATGGTCCGGGGTGGCCACCATTATGGCATCTATCTCCTTCAGATGTTTATCGTATACTTTTCTGAAATCCCTGTACCTGGCTGCATCCGGATACTTTTTATAACTGTCCGCTGCCCGGCGGTCATCCACATCACATAAGGTGACAAATTTTACTTTTTTGGTGGCATCAAGACCCCGCATAACCCCAGAGCCTCTGCCTCCCACACCAAAAGCACCTACATAGAGGGTATCACTTGGAGGAACGTGACCCTTGCCCATAACATAGCTGGGAACAATGGAAAATACAGCCGTTGAAGCCGCAGCCTGCTTGATAAATTTTCTTCTTTGCATCTTCAATTTAGGTTTTTAGTAAGCGTTCAATATACGAAAATTTGACTTTGGCTTGGCACGAGGAAAGCAATGATTTAAATATCCATAAACTAGGGATGCGGTTCTTCTCCGTTCCATTCCGAATAGAACTGCTCTAAAAAACGGAGCATAAATTGATGCCGTTGATCAGCAAGCCTTTTTCCAGTGGTGGTGTTCATCCTGTCCTTTAACAACAACAGTTTTTCATAGAAGTGGTTAATGGTTGGCCCGTTGCCTTTTTTATAGTCCTCTTTTGTCATTTTAAGACGGGGAGGCACTTCGGGATCGTGCAGTTTCCTGTTTTTAAATCCTCCATAGTTGAAAGCGCGGGCGATCCCGATTGCACCCATAGCATCGAGGGTATCAGCATCCCGGACCACCTGAAGTTCTTTGGA
>DATGCB010000362.1:0-8184 GCA_035312365.1 Eudoraea sp.
CGCCAATTTCGTATTGGCAGACGAAATTAACAGGGCACCTGCCAAGGTACAATCCGCTCTCCTCGAAGCCATGCAGGAAAGGCAGGTGACCATAGGGGATGAATCGTTCCCGCTGGCACCCCCGTTTTTAGTCATGGCTACTCAAAATCCGGTAGAACAGGAAGGTACGTATCCCTTGCCTGAAGCCCAGGTGGATCGATTTATGTTGAAAACAGTGATCGATTACCCCAAGATGAATGAGGAACAATTAATTATGCGACAGAATCTTAAGGGTGCCCCGGCAACCATAAATCCGGTGGTCACTTTAAAGCAGATCCTGGATGCGCAAAAAGCGGTCCGTGATGTCTACATGGACGAAAAAATTGAAAAATATATTCTGGATCTGGTCTTTGCTACCCGTTATCCCGAAAAATACGCCCTCGAAAATCTTAAACCACTCATTAGTTTCGGTGCTTCGCCCAGGGGTAGCATCAATTTGGCCCACGCCGCCAAATGTTATGCGTTTATCAAACGCAGAGGGTATGTTGTGCCGGAAGACGTACGGGCTGTGGTACATGATGTGCTCAGGCACAGAATCGGTATTACCTATGAGGCAGAGGCAGAAAATATTACTTCAGAAGAGATCATCAACCGAATTGTAAACGAAATTGAAGTACCGTAGAGGAGTTGTCATTGTGAAGTAGGACGTAAGCAGGGTGCTTCCGGTGTGTTTATTCAATTATTGACTCACGTTTACTGATGACTGATTACCGAGACGATGGATACCAAAGAGCTACTTAAGAAAGTCCGTAAGATCGAGATCAAGACAAGACGTCTTTCCGATCATATTTTTGGAGGGGAATATCACTCAACCTTTAAAGGGAGGGGTATGACTTTCAGTGAGGTCCGGCAATATCAGTTTGGTGATGAGGTACGTACGATCGACTGGAATGTCACCGCCCGCTACAATGAGCCCTTTGTCAAGGTTTTTGAAGAAGAGCGCGAACTTACCATGATGTTGGTGGTTGATATCAGCGGATCAGAACTTTTCGGAACTGTACATCAATTCAAAAAAGAAATTATTACCGAAATTTCTGCCACCCTTGCATTTTCTGCCATGCAGAACAACGACAAAGTAGGGCTGATTTTATTTTCGGAGGATGTTGAGCTTTTTATTCCCCCAAAAAAGGGAAAAAGTCATGTTCTCAGAATCATAAGGGAATTGCTGGAATTTAGCCCGAAAAGCAGTAGGACCGATCTTGCCGAGGCACTAAAGTACCTTTCAAACGTTATGAAAAAGAAAGCCATTGTCTTTGTGCTGTCAGATTTTATTACCGGGGACTATGAGCGAACGCTTAAAATCACGGGAAACAAACACGATGTTACGGGGATCAGGGTATATGACCCCAAAGAAGAATACATACCAAACCTGGGAATGGTCCAAATGCAGGACGCAGAAACCGGAACTGTGCAATTGGTCAATACACGGTCCCGAAAGGTTCGGATGGCCTATGGAGAATTCCACAGAAAACAGGTGGAATACTTTAAGGAAACCTTTACGAAATCAGGGTGTGGCATCTTAAGTTGCCGGGTAGACGAAAGCTATGTGAAAAAGCTGCTGGGTTACTTTAAAAGAAGAGGATAATTCAATGAAAAAGGAGGGTTTTATACAGAAGGTCGGGTTATTACAGAGGGTGCGTCCCTTTGTTGTATTGCTTTTTTTATGTTCTTTCTCTTCCATATTCAGCCAAAAAGATCCCTCCGTTACCTCAGAAATAGATACCGCGTTTATCAGGATTGGAGAACAGATCAGGTTTAAGGTTACGGTAGAAGCAGACTCTTCGGCACTGGTTATATTTCCTGAAGGGCAGACCTTTTCTCCCCTGGAAACAGTGGAGGCATTTAAAACAGATACCACCAGGGAAAGGAACAGGATGACCCTGCAAAAAATCTATGCCCTTACCCAATTTGATTCGGGTTCCTACACCCTTCCCATACAACGTATTGAGATTAACGGAGCCGGATTTTTCACGGATTCGGCCAGGATTGACGTTGCGACTGTACCGGTAGACACGGTCGCACAAAATATGTACGACATAAAGCCGCTTATTGCCGTAGAAAAAAGCAATGCCGATTTATGGAAAACACTGCTGTGGGTGGTTTTGGGGTTAAGCCTCCCGGCCGGGCTTATCTACTGGTTTTTTTTCAAAAAGAAACCCCTGAGCGAAGAGGAAAAAGAAGCGCTTTTACCCCCGTATGACCGGGCACTTCTCGAATTAAGGCGATTGGAGAATTCCAAATACCTCATTCAGGACGAATACAAAAAGTACTATTCAGAACTCACAGACATTGTACGTTCCTACCTGGAAGAAGAAGTACACGTTACCGCCCTGGAGAGTACCACCAACCAATTGATCGACAAATTGGAGATGATGAAAGATGCTGGGGTTCTAAATCTGCAGGAGGAAACTATTCAGCAATTCAAAAAAATTCTGGAAACGGCTGATCTTGTAAAATTCGCCCGTTCCAAACCCGCTACCTCGGTTGCAGAGCACGATAGAAAAGCGGTTGAAAATATTGTTATCAAAACCAAAGAGGCTATCCCCGAGCCCACGGAAGAAGAATTAATGGAAAAAAAGGAGTACCAGGAGGAATTGGCACGTAAAAAAAGGCGGAAGAAGGTCTATATTGCGGCAGCCGCGGTTGTTGGAGCCCTCGTATTTGTGACGGCCATTTCCATTTCCTACTACGGATTCAATTATGTGAAGGATTCGGTATTTGGTCATCCAACGAAAGCACTACTGGAGGGGGAATGGGTATCCAGTTCCTATGGCTATCCGCCCATAAACCTGGAATCACCCAATGTATTACTCAGGCAGGAGGTTAAATTACCTCCTGAGGCGAAGGCTAATATAAAGGAACTTCAGGCTTTTAGTTACACCAGTCCGGAAGCTTTGTTCACAATCGGTACAACCTCTACGACCTTAACACAGGATATAGAGCCCGATTTTGGGCAGGCTATTGATCAGCTTTTAAAGAACTTTGAAGAAAAAGGGGCGAAAAACATTATAACCAAACAGGAAGAGTTTACCACGCTTACGGGTGTAAAGGGACTCAAAGTGTTCGGAACTGGAAATTTTGCAGTCCCCGGTTCCAGGGAATTGGTAAAAGGGGAATACGCCATCTTAATGTTTGGCGGCAATGGTTTTCAGCAACAGATTATACTTGCATGGCCCGATGGGGATGCCTATGCAGAGGAAATAGTAGCGCGGATATTAAAATCAGTCGATGTAAAAACACAGGCCTAAATGGTAGAGAATATCGAATTTGCAAATCCACAATTCTTTTGGTTGCTCCTGCTGCTTCCACTGGCTTTGCTATGGTATTTTTTTAAGCGGAAGGAAGAAACTGCAATATTAAAGATTTCCAGTACGCGAGGATTTTCTACAAAGCAGCTGTTGCCAAAACTGAAACCCCTGTTATTTGCAATGCGCCTGATGGCGCTAACAGCCATTATTGTTGCAATGGCACGCCCCCAAACCGAGGATATTTCCACACGCACCAAAACGACCAAAGGGATTGATATTGTAATGGCTATTGACGTTTCCTCCAGTATGTTGGCGAGAGACCTTAAGCCCAATCGCTTATCCGCTTTGAAAGAAGTGGCGGCAGATTTTATACAGGAAAGACCCAATGACAGAATCGGCCTTGTGGCCTATGCCGGCGAGAGTTACACAAAGACCCCTATCACCAGTGATAAAACCATTGTGCTGAACGCATTGCGGGAAATAACCTACGGGCAGTTAAACGACGGGACCGCCATTGGGATGGGATTGGCAACCTCGGTAAACCGGCTAAAAGAAAGTAAAGCGATCAGTAAGGTGATCATCCTGCTGACAGACGGGGTTAACAATTCGGGCTTTATTGAGCCACAAACGGCAGCTGATCTTGCGGTGGAGTTCGGTATAAAGACCTACACCATAGGTCTTGGCACCAATGGCAATGCATTATCTCCCATTGCCTACAATGCTGATGGTTCTTTTCGATATGGTATGCGGCAGGTTGAAATAGACGAAGACCTTTTGAAGGAGATTGCAAAAGTGACCGGGGGTAAATATTTTAGGGCCACGGACAATGAGAAGCTGGAAGCCATTTATGACGAAATCAATAAATTGGAAAAAACGGAAATCGAGGAGTTTAAATATTACAAATACGAAGAAAAATTCAGGCCATGGGTCCTTTTGGCAGGGGTATTGTTATTAATGGAATGGGTATGCCGTAATACCCTGTTCCGAAGTTTTATCTAGACTTCACCCGGAGTGGAGTGACGGACAGGGCCGCCCTTTTAGAAGAAACTGTTTAAAAGTCGCGTCCGCGGAGTGGCTTAAAAGAGAGTGATCCGGGGAAATTTGAAATTCATTATGATTCAGTTAGACGAAAAAATATATTTCACGCTATTTTTCATTATTCCCATAATGATCTTGATCTTTGCGGTGGTCCAATTATGGAAGAAGAGGACACAGCGAAAATTTGCGGAGATCTCACTTCTAAAGCGGCTCACACCATCTAAATCCAATTATAAAGCCACCCTGAAACTTATTTTTTTGTTGTTCGGACTTTCCTTTCTGATCCTGGGGCTGGTAAATCCAAAAATTGGCACCAAATTAGAAACGGTTAAACGGGAAGGTGTGGATATCGTCTTTGCGGTGGACGTCTCTAAAAGCATGCTTGCAGAGGACATAGCGCCAAACCGCCTGGAAAAGGCCAAACGCCTGGTTTCAGAGATTATCAATCAATTGGCCAGTGACCGGATCGGCATCATTGCCTATGCAGGGCAGGCATTCCCGCAACTACCCATCACCACGGATTACGGTGCAGCCAAGATGTTTCTTCAAAGCATGACAACAGATATGCTATCGTCCCAGGGTACGGCCATTAGTGAGGCTATTGAACTGGCTTCTACTTATTATGATGATGAAGAACAAACGAACAGGGTCTTGTTCATCGTTTCTGACGGTGAGGATCACTCTGAAAGTTCCATCCTGGACGCTGTTGATATGGCCGTTGAGGAGGGTATAAAAGTCTTCACTATTGGAGTCGGGAAATCCAAGGGGGGGCCCATTCCGATTAAACGCAATGGTGTCGTGGAAAGTCTTAAAAAGGATGCCCGGGGGGAAGTGGTGATCACCAAGTTAAATGAGGAAATCCTGGAGGATATCGCAGACCAGGGGAATGGTGAGTATATTAACGGGGCCAATACCGATGAAGCCGTAGAATTTATAAAGGAACAGCTGGATCAAATGGACAAAAAAGAATTTGAGGCCAAGCAATTTGCAGAGTACAAAGACCAGTTCCAGTGGTTTTTGGGGATAGGGCTGTTATTTTTGTTCCTGGATGTCTTCCTTTTGGACCGAAAAACGCAATGGCTAAAAAGATTGAATTTGTTTAATGAAAGGGAAATAGAATAAGGATGAAAAAACTATTGGTTCTGGTATTTTTGACAGGATGTTTCGTTCACGCTCAGGAAGAAGTGGATGCAAAGGCACTGAATGCCTCCAAAAACATGACCTGGGAGGCAAACAAGGAACTTTCAGAAGATGATTTTGTGTCAGCAGAGGCCGATTACCGGAGAGCGATCTCCAAAAGCAGCGTAAATGTCGTAGCACCCTATAATTTGGGTACGGCATATTACGATAAGGAGAATTACAGCGAGGCTTTTGGCCGGTTTAAACAGGCTGGTGAACTTTCTTCGGAAAAGCCCGGTAAACATAAGGCCTTCCACAATATGGGGAATGTCTTTATGAAGAGAAAAGAATACGAAAAGGCCGTTGAGGCCTACAAGGAGGCGCTGCGCAACGAACCTGCCGATGAGGAAACACGTTATAATTTAGCGCTTGCCAAGGAACTCCTTAAAAAAGAGCAACAGGAGCAGAAGAACGACGATAACAAGGACAATCAGGATCAAAAAGATCAAAAGGACCAGAACAAGGATCAGCAAAACGAGGGGGATAAGAAAGAGGATAAGCAGCAAGATCAGCAGGAAGACGAAAATAAGGATCAGGGGGATGAAGGAGACCAGGGGGATCAGAAAAAAGAAGAAAACAAGGAGGGGGATGGAGACGAAAAAAAGGAACAGGAAAAACAACCCGATCAGGGAGACAAACCCGAAGATCAGAAACAACCCCGTCCCAATCAATTATCTCCTCAGCAAATAAAGAATTTGCTCGAAGCCATGCAAAACGAGGAGAAAAAAGTGCAGGAAAAAATAGATGCCAAAAAAGTAAAAGGGGCCAAGGTTAAAAATGATAAAGACTGGTGATTCATAAGAATGCTACATATCTCTGTACAATGCTACTCCTGCTGACAGGCCCATCATTCATGTGGGCACAGGATAAAGATGCCGTCACTTTTGACATGAAACTCAGTAAAGATAAACTGGGCATCAACGAACGGCTTCGTGTGGAATTTGAAATGAATAAAGACGGGGATAATTTCAGTCCTCCGGATTTTGAGGGGTTCCGGGTCGTGATGGGCCCATCGCAGGCTATCAGTTCTTCCTGGATCAATGGGGTAAGAAGTTATTCAAAGACCTATTCTTATACCCTGGAGCCTACAGCAAGGGGAACCTTTAAAATAAAACAGGCCAGTATTGTCATTAACGGGCAAACCTATAAATCCCTCCCGCGGGAAGTGGAAGTCACCGCAGCTGTAGATAAGCCGAGTGACCAGATGACCGTCGATGATATTGCGGACGACAATCTGCATTTGGTTGCCGAAGTTTCCAAGGGCAATCCTTATCTCAATGAGGCAATCAGCGTGGTTTACAAGCTCTATGTAAGCCCTTCCATCAATGTTTCCAATTTCAAACCCCTGGATAATCCGAAGTATAACAATTTCTGGAGCCAGGATATGCCTTTTACCAAATATACCATACAGAATGGCACTTATGAGGGGAAGTCGTATCGGTATGTTGTCCTCAAACGAGTGGTTCTTTATCCCCAGAAAAGCGGAAAGCTTGAAATAGAGCCCCTTTCACTCGATGTTACCCTGGAAGTCCCCACCAACAGAAGGGACTTCTTCGGGGGAAGAATCTATTCAGAAACCAATAAGACCGTTTCTGCCGGCAGGAGAACCATCGAGGTTAAACCTTTACCGACAGAGGGAAAACCGGTGAGTTTTACGGGAGCCGTAGGGAGCTTCGACTTCGGGGTAGTCACCTCAAAAACCAGCCTGAAGGCCTCTGAATCCCTTCAGGCCAGGGTGGAAGTTACCGGGAAAGGCAACCTAAAGCTATTCCAGATGCCTGAGCCTATTTTTCCGGGAGCTCTGGAAGTATACGAGCCTGAATTTGATGAAAAAGTGCGTACCACCTTATCTGGCATGCAGGGAAAGGTAAGTAACAGTTATACCATTGTTCCTTCGTATCGCGGAAAATATCCTGTCCCCAGTATTTCCTTTAGTTATTTCAATCCCGAATCAGGTGATTATAAGACCATAAGCTCAGATGAAATAATGATCAATGTCCTTGACGGGCCGCCCGGTGCGGATGGTACATCCGTTGGGCCCATTGCCGGCAATAAACAGACGGTGATCGGTTCCGGGAATCAGTTCAATTTTATCAAACTAAAACCAAACCTCACTTCCATCGGCACCAATTATTTTTTCGGTTCAACGCGTTTTTATATGTGGTTGCTGCTCCCCTTACTTTTCATACCTCTCGCCGTTATATTTGGTAAGAGACGGGAGGCCATTGCCAGTGATGTGGTGGGTAACAAGCTTAAGAGGGCCAATAAACTCGCGAGGAAATACTTATCAAAGGCAAAGAGGGAGTTAGGCAATAAAGAAGCATTTTATATTGCCCTGGAAAAGGCATTGCACAATTATTTAAAGGCGAAGTTAAAAATTGAAACTTCGGAGTTCAGCAAAGATAAAATTGCTGCATTATTATCACAAAAAGAGGTAGCTACTGAAACGACTGAAGGCTTTATCGGTCTTCTTAAAAGTTGTGAAATGGCCCGTTACAGCCCTTTTTCTGAAGTACAGATGCAGAAGGATTACGATAAAGCCAGCGAGGTAATTTCAACCATGGACAAACAATTGTAACAGATTGTAACAAAAGGGGACAGGGTGTGTTGCGGTGCAGCCAAAATATTAAAGGAACAGTATTAAATGTTGATCAGAATCAAGGGAGGTGTATTTTTACCG
>DATGCB010000363.1:0-30572 GCA_035312365.1 Eudoraea sp.
CCCTGGATGGTACATCCCATTGGCGTGGTTACCTTATCTATTTCTTCTTACGGGTGGTTACCCGATTCTATAAGCAAATTGGTCGCTCCATTACAGGTATGCATGCCCAATTCCTGGGCTTCCTTTGCATCAAATCCCAACTGAATTGCCCCCTGGGTGGTCGCACGGATAAGCCTCATCCAGAATGCAATGCCACTGGCACATATCACCGTCGCGGCCTGCATTTGTTCTTCCGGGATTTCAAGCGAATGACCCATTCTGTTAAAAATGGCCTTGGCCAGATCAATGCGCGTCTGTCCTGCTGCATTGCTACAGATACAGGTCATGGAATTGCCTACCGATATGGCTGTGTTGGGCATGCTCCTTATAATGTACTTATCGGTGCCTAAAATGGATTCTATTTTATCAATACCGAAGCCGGTAATCGTTGAAATAACCACGTGGTTATCGGTCAACAGATCTTTAATGTCCTCCAGAATTTTAGCCAAATGGCCCGGCTGGACAGCAAAGATGAGTATGTCGGACTTCTTCACTGCTTCGCGGTTGTCGGTTGTGACGGTAACATTTTTGTATTGTTCAAAATCCCGGATGCCGTCTACATTTCTTTTGGTCAGGTACATTGTGGTGGCACCGTTACTGTGCAACACACCTTTGGCTATGGAAAGCCCCAGATTTCCTGCACCGATGATGGCTATTTTCATTATATATTATTTTAGTTATTCCCTCAAACTTGCCTGTCTGCATGCAGTGGCGGGAATATTTTTATTTACTTATTTTATTTGAAAACTTTTGCATTTCCCGGCTCTTGCTTCTCCCGCCAGTGGCGGGATCCAACTTCCCTGATCCAGGGATAACTTTTTGCCTTTCCCCGCGTTGTCAGCTCATGCCTCACACTTTGTAATTCGCACCTCAAAACACTCCCGCCTTTAACCGCAATCCTTCTGTTTCTTCAAAGTCGAATAGCAAATTCATATTTTGAACTGCCTGCCCCGACGCCCCTTTCAGCAAGTTGTCAATTACGGAAGTAACCAATATTGTATTTCTGTGTTTGAGAATATGGATATGGCATTGATTGGTATTCACCACTTGCTTAAGATGTACGGGCTCCGCCGCAATATGCGTAAACGGTGCATCGGCATAATAATCCTGATATAACTCCCTGGCTTCCTGTTCATCACCGTCAAACTTAGTATAGGCTGTAGCGAGAATTCCTCTGGTAAAATTACCCCTGTGGGGTATAAAGAACAGCTCGCCAAGATCATTTTGAAGAAATGTAAGGCTTTCGTTGATCTCGCCCAGATGTTGATGTGTGAAAGGTTTATACCATGAGGCATTGTTATTCCTCCAGCTAAAATGGGTTGTTTCCGAGGTACTTATACCTGCTCCCGTACTCCCTGTAACTGCATTGACATGAACAGATGATCTCAACAGATGCGCGTTGGCCAAAGGTAACAGCGCCAATTGTATGGCTGTGGCAAAACAACCGGGATTGGCAATATTCCATGCCTCCCTGATCTTTTTCCTGTTTAGTTCGGGTAAGCCATAAATAAAATTCTTGTTTTCAAAAAAAGCATCCTTCTTTAATCTAAAATCAGTGCTCAGATCTATGATCTTTGTCTCGGGGGGGAAAGTATGATCGCTCAAGAATTTAGTGGAGTTGCCATGGCCAAGGCAAAGAAAAATAACATCGATATTCGGATTCACCTTAGCGGAAAATATCAGCTCTGAGCGTCCTAAAAGATCCGGATGGGCCGAAGCAACTTCTTTACCCGCCCTGGTGGTGCTGAATACAAAATCGATTTCCACCTTGGGATGCTCTAACAATAACCGGATGAGTTCACCGCCCGTATAACCCGATCCACCTATGATACCAGCCTTAATCATCGTGCTTGTTTATAAGGTTAGCAATTTTTCCGGGGTTAGACAAAATTTTGATGAAACCTTTGGCTTCAGCTGCAGTCCAACCCTTGTTCATTTCACCATAACTACCAAAGGATGCATTCATAAGATCGTGTTCTGAAGTTATGCCATTCAGTTCAAATCTATATGGGTGTAAGGTGACTGAAACCTCGCCACTTACATTTTTCTGGGTATCCGCAAGAAACGCCTCGATATTCCGCATTACCTCATCCAGATAATTTCCTTCATGCAACAGCATCCCGTAAAAGTTTCCCAGTTGTTCCTTTTGATACTGCTGCCATTTGCTCAAAGTGTGTTTTTCCAACAGGTGATGTGCCTTAATAATGATCAGAGGTGCCGCAGCCTCGAATCCAACCCTGCCCTTGATGCCAATAATGGTATCACCTACATGGATATCCCGTCCGATGGCATAACCTGAAGCAATTTCGGCCAGTTTATTGATGTTGTTGACGGCTGTATCCGTAACTCCGTCTATTGCAGTTAATTCCCCCCTGCTAAAACCCAACGCAACTTCCCTTGGCTGTGTTTCCTTTAGCTGACTTGGGTAGGCAGAACCTGGCAGGGGAAGGTTGGAACTCAGGGTTTCTTCGCCGCCGACAGAAGTTCCCCAGAGCCCCTGGTTGATCGAATATTTTGCTTTTTCCCAGGAATAGTCAACCCCCTTTTCATTCAGGTATTGGATCTCGGCCTCCCTTGACAATTGGTTGTCCCGTATGGGGGTGATGATTTTTATTTCCGGGGCAATGATCTGGAAGATCATATCAAATCGCACCTGATCGTTTCCTGCACCAGTGCTGCCGTGGGCTATGTGCGTTGCACCTATTTTCCTGGCATGCCCGACAATTTCCAATGCCTGTACAATTCGCTCTGCACTCACAGATAAGGGATAGGTATTGTTTCGCAATACATTCCCGTAAATGAGGTATTTTACCACCTTGTCATAAAATGTATTTATCGCATTTATAGAGGTATAGGTGGTGGCGCCCAATTGCAATGCTCTTTCTTTGATCTTCCCGATCTCCTGTTCTGAAAAACCCCCGGTATTGACACTTACGGCATGCACTTCAAAACCCTTTTCACTGCTGAGGTATTTGGCGCAATAAGAGGTGTCCAGCCCTCCGCTGTAAGCTAAAACCAATTTATCCATTGTCTTTTTTTTATGCTTGCATTCCCCCCCTGAATATGGTCAGGAATCCAAATCACTTGTTTCTTTTTTTGAGGAACAATTGTTCCTTAATGCTTTTCAATCGCTGAAAGGCCTTGCTGTTTACCTTGTCCTTCTTAATGGAGACCTTTTGTGCCGGGTCATATAACATCCCGGTACATAGGCACATTTTGCGTTCGGTTCGGGTAAGCACATCAAAATTCTTACAGGTCTGACAACCCTTCCAAAAGTCAGGATCGTCCGTCAATTCTGAAAAAGTGACCGGCTTGTACCCTAATTCGTAGTTCATTTTCATAACTGCCAGCCCTGTGGTAATACCAAAAATTTTAGCTTCCGGGAATTTTTCCCTGGAGAGTTGAAAGATGGCACTTTTAATTTTTTTGGCCAGGCCCTGATTTCTGTAGGCGGGATGTACGATTAAACCTGAATTGGCCACAAATTTCTTGTGCCCCCACACTTCAATATAACAGAATCCGGCAAAGTTACCATCGTCAAGAGCAATGACAGCATTGCCATTCTGCAACCGTTTAATAATGTATTCGGGAGTTCTTTGGGCAATACCCGTGCCCCGTACTTTAGCAGATTCCGAAATGGTATCACTTATAACCTGCGCGTATTTAATATGTGATGCGTTAGCAATTTCAATTTTCATTGCTATGACTTTAACTGTATGTAAACAAGGTTTGATAAAATTTGCGGAAATGGACTCACCTATTTCCATGAGAAGATTGCACCCTTACGGGCGACGACGTGCAGGGACAAAAGGAAGTACCGGAGCAGGAGTCCGGCAGGTGTTAAATATGTGTATGCTTCTTGTCATTACAATGTCAAATGTACAAATTTAATTGAATTATCATAAGGCGGCCGTCAATTTTTATGAAATAGTGACTTTTGAGCTTTCAATCTGAAGATTTCATAGAACATAAATCCAAACACAATAAAATACTCAATGCACAGTAACCAGAGATTCTCTGTATAGTCGGGATCCGTATAGGCCGAATAACTCAGGATGATGGCCGCAGACCAGAATAAGGGGAACCTTAAGTCGGTATAGATGGTAAGTAAAATCAGGAAGATGATATACCAGGGATGTATCGTAGGCGAAAAAAAGTAATAGATGGCAAGTACCCACAGCATAGACCCGAGCAGGACAGACAACTTTTGATTTTTTCTGACCATGCTAAAAAACAATACCACAAGAATAGTAAAATACGGGGTGATTTTACCATAGCTTTTAATCAACTCCCAGGGTTTGGCATCAAAATGTAACGCTATCTGTTTGACCGCATTGTAGATTCCCGCATTGAATTCAAAGTTGGAAAACCAAAGCCCCACCGTACTAACATAATTCTCAATGAACTCCGGCGTGTAAAAAGGAATCCATAACAACAGGATCACCCCGCCAAGCACTACAAAGAAGAAGATACTTTTCTTTATTCCGAAATGCTTAATGAAAAGAGGCAGGAAGAGTAATGGCACAAGTTTGACGGAAATGGATAGTCCATAGACCACAGCAGCCCAGATCCATTGATTTACGGAAAGCAGATACAGGCTCCAGATAAAGAAAAAGAGCATGACCCCTTCAAAATGTAAATTGCCCGTAAGTTCAATAATCACCAGGGGATTTAAGAAATACCACAATATCAGATATGGAGATCTGTTTAAATGTTTCAGGAGTTTTCTGCCAATAAAGAAGATCCCTATGTCCGCGGAGACGATGATCAGTCGCATGCAAATTACACTCCCCAAAATACTTTTCCCTCCCAAAAGTGTTGCAAAAGCGAAAATAAGTTGGTTAAGGGGCGGGTAATTGCTATAGTGTTTCGCACTCAATGCTCCCATGCCGTCATGGAGATGCCCGGCGTTTGGCATGAGGAAATCGGGTTGGGCGATCAAGTCATCAGGGATATACAAAAAGGGATTCCTTCCCGATAACATCAGTTGCCCGTCCCAAATAAAGCGAAAATAATCCTGGGAGAGATTGGGTTCAGCTACCAGGAAAACCAAACGGAACAGGATGCCGGCGACGAGCAAAAATTTAAAATTCCATTTTTCAAACTGAATCAGTTTAAAACAAAAGAAAAAAAGCGCAGAAAAAAGAGTCACCAGCCTTATAAAATCTATCCGGTCCAGATCGTGGGCAATAACAAAATAAAAGACAGCACTGACCAGAACCATGAATATTGGAATTCTGTGTAGATTCCAATAAGAGATGAAGGCATTAGGCACGGTTCTTTGGTTTAAGGATTACAAAGAACTGAAAGATAGAAGAATTCCCGGATATTAGCGATCCCGGACCGCAAATTTCATCCGGTCAAAAAAGCCGGGCCACTTTAGGAATTATCGGCGGCGTTTCAGGCCCTTGCCGTTAGTGATTTCGTGAACACAAACCCAAACCCCAGGAACAGCATAACATGAAAAGGGAAAAGC
The DNA here is from genome assembly GCA_035312365.1 of Eudoraea sp. Taxonomy (GTDB): domain Bacteria; phylum Bacteroidota; class Bacteroidia; order Flavobacteriales; family Flavobacteriaceae; genus JAFMPW01. The sequence goes on from DATGCB010000363.1 coordinate 5,516, forward strand.
CCAAAATCATTTAAGGGAATTGCACTGTACATCCCAAAGAGAAAATAGACCATCAGACCAAATTCCAGGATCATGTTGGGAGATAATTTCCTGGTGAGGTACTTGTTGTCTTTCCAGCTATCCGTGATGTTGCTCAGATTAAATTTTGGCGTCCTGACAAATTCACTGCGTTTCCCCATATGGCCTTCCAAAACGGCAATAGAGTTATGCAGTGAAAAACCGAGGGCCACGGAGAAAAAGGTAAAGAACAATTTAATATAGTCCACAAACTTATCAAAGCCGCTTCCCTGTATGCTTTTATAGGTAAACCAATAACAGATAAAGAGAATGACTGTACTGATAATAAAGAAATTGGTCACCTGGAATATCCATTCCAGATGCCCGAAAATATTTTTTATGTAAAGCATTGGAATACTCAGAACAGCCACGGCAAAGACGCACAGGAACATAGAACTATTCAGGAGGTGCATTACGCCGTGAAATTTGGTCTTGAAGGAAATGTTTTTAGCATTGATCACACTCCATACCGATTTTCTGAAATTCTCAGCTCCCCCTTTATTCCATCTGAACTGCTGAGACCTGGCCGCACTGATGACTACAGGCAACTCAGCAGGAGTCTCAACATCTTCAAGATATTTAAATTTCCAGTTTTTTAATTGTGCCCGATAGCTGAGGTCCAGGTCCTCGGTGAGCGTATCGCCTTCCCAATTTCCGGCATCGAGGATGCATTCTTTCCGCCAAATGCCTGCTGTGCCATTGAAATTAATAAAATGACCCTTGGAATTCCTTCCTACCTGTTCTAAGGTAAAATGCGCATCCAGGGCAAATGCCTGAATCTTGGTCAGGGTGGAATAATCCCGGTTTATATGTCCCCAGCGGGTCTGTACAACACCAATTTCCTCATCCTTAAAGTAAATAACCGTCTTTTTTAGCCAGTCGCTTGCCGGAAGAAAATCGGCATCGAAGATAGCGATGAAATCTCCTTTGGCTATCTTCAGGCCTTCTTTCAGGGCACCGGCCTTAAAGCCCTGACGATTTTCCCGACGGATATGGGTAATATCCAGGCCAGTTTCATGCAGGGCAGCAATCATTTGTTCCGTTTCAATAACGGAATTGTCCGTTGAATCGTCCAGTACCTGAATTTCCAATTTGCTTTTCGGGTATTCAATTTTTGCAATGTTCTCAAGCAGGCGCTCCATGACGTACTCCTCGTTGTAAATCGGGAGCTGTATGGTGACAAACGGAATCTCCTTGGGGTCCAGGAGATTAAATTTCGGAGACACCTCATTCAGCTTTTTATTGCCCAAATAATTAAGCAATAGGTTCAATTGTGCCAAGCTGTAAAAGAATATCAGCATTAGTGAAATACTGTAAACCCCAATAATAATATAAGCTATGATCAATCCCATTTTATTTTAAACTATATTTAAATATCCAACCCAGGATTTTTACGCCTGCAAATATACTACCTTTTACCGTACCTGATACCTTAGATGTGCCAATTCTTTTTTTGTAACGCACTGGTACTTCGGTATATGTCAAATTCTTTTTCAGCGCCTTAAGTTGCATCTCCACCGTCCATCCATACGTTTTGTCCTCCATTTGTAAGAGCAGTAATTTATCATACTTTATAGCTCTAAACGGTCCAAGGTCTGTAAATGTTGCCCCAAACAGTAATTTCATTAGGCGTGTGGCCAGCCAATTTCCAAAGACCTGTTGCGGTGTCATGCTGCCGTCCTCTCTAAGTCTCTTCACGCGCGCACCTATTACAAAATCTATATTTTCTTCCAAAATAGGCCTGACCACCCTGGTGAGTTCTTCCGGATAATCGGAATAGTCTCCATCCATAAATACGATGATACCGGGTAATTTGGACTGTTTGGCTACGTAATCCATTCCTTTCAGGCAGGCGTAACCATATCCCTTACGGTCTTCAGAGAGCACGGTTGCCCCGGTTTTGTTGGCATGTTCAATGGTTTTATCCGTGGAATTGTTGCTTACCACAATGATCTCGGAGACGATTCCGGGGATCTCGCCGATAACTTTTGCAATGGAATCTGCCTCGTTAAATGCGGGAATAATGACTTTGATGTCCGTCATTTAGAGAATTTCGGTAAAAATATGCAGTTTTTGGACAACTTATTGCTGATTTGCGATAATGTAAATTAGATTATTGAAAGCCATTGAAAATATTGGTTAAATTGGTTTCGGATGATATTTGAAACTAAAATACCGGAGCCACCCCTTGACCAGTATGTACAGAACATTGTTTATTACAGCGGCTATTCACCTGTGCATGCCATGGAGCGATTCTTTCCCGATGGCACCACCAACCTGGTTATTGACCTGGATGACTTTCCCAAGTACATCTATGATAATATTACTTTAAAAGAAAAACAGGAATGCAACCAATCCTGGTTTTCGGGTATGCAGACAGAATATTTAACCATCAGTTCCGGGGCAGATTCCGAAATGATGGTGATCACATTTAAACCCGGGGCAAGTTTCCCCTTTATCCATACCTCCCTGGAGCCATTGCGCAATAAAGTGGTTCCTGCCAAGCAGGTACTGGGAAATTCCGTCCTTGGATTTCGGGCAGAACTTAAAACCTGTGCATCCCCGGATGATAAAATAAGTCGGGCTGAATCCTGGTTACTTTCACAGCTGGGCGACGTTTCTTTTTCTGGAGAGGTGATACAGCATTTTGTAACGCAAATTAAGGAGGTCCCGGCTGCTATAAATTTGAAAGAGATCTCGAAAAAATCGGGTTATTCACAAAAGCAATTCATCCACCTCTTTAAAAAATATGTAGGCCTCACGCCCAAGCAATTTCACCGCATCGTCAGGTTTAATGAAATTCTCGGGGTAATACACAAAAAGGAAAGGATAAACTGGGCCGATGTCCACACAAAATGCGGTTATTATGACCAGGCTCATTTTATAAAGGACTTTCAGGCATTCTCAGGTTTAAATCCTGAAAAGTACCTTGAGGATCAGGGAGAATGGCCCCACTATATGCCTGTAAAGTAAATTTTTTACAATCCCCTGAAGTACCCATTCCCGATATTTGCTGAAATACTTAGGTTCGGCAACTATGGAGACGATGGTAATTAATCACTGGGCAGTACTTGTCTGTGCTACTTTAAATCTTGTAGTAGGTGCGTTGTGGTATTCGCCCGCACTTTTTTATAATGCCTGGAAAAAAGAGAACAGGTTTAAAGATGAAGACTTTAAAGACGTAAAAATGGGGAAATTGTACATAATCAGTTTTATTGTTGGATTGGTAGTTTCCTACAATATGGCATTTTTCCTGGGCGATGTGCAGACCGATTGGCTCTGGGGTCTGACGGCAGGTTTTCTTACGGGGTTTGGGTGGTGTTCCATGATTTTTGCAATCATTGCCTTGTTTGAATTAAGATCCTGGAAGTACATTTTTATCAATACGGGATATATTGTATTCTATTTTTCTTTGATCGGCCTACTGTTGGGTTTCTGGCGATAACAAAACCGGATACCGACAAATTGAACAATGATGTTTTATACGAATTAATATTATGAAAGCCAATGTTATAATATGTCTGTTCCTTATCTGGATGGTATCCGGGTGTAAATCAAGTCCCGAGCATGCCTCCGCATTGAAAGATAAAGAGTTAAATGACTATCGGCTAAAAATCGCCTACAATGTGTTCTTTGACCATGAGACTGATAACTATGAGGTTTTCTGTATGGAATTAGACGGCAGCGATGTGCAGAACATTTCTGCTTTGGATGGGGTGGAATGGACCTATCACGCACATGGGGATCAGGTTTATTTTGTGAGTGATAAGGACAGTACACATCGGGTATTTCAATTGTATAAAATGAAAGCCGACGGAACACAGAAAAGAAAATTGAGCCCGATAAGATTAAAGGATAGTTGGCACAGCAGCAGAAAAGAAGGTTCTGAGTTTATAATTTACCCGCATGAAACGGTAGACACAGCTTTTTATATAATTGATTCGAATTCTAAAATACTGAGAGAAATAAGGCCGGCGCTTAAATATTTTAGCGATCCCACATTTTCTCCCGATGGCAGTCATATTGCCTTTAGGGGGGCACAATATGCCTCTAAGCGCGAAAAAGGTTTTAAAGATGAGATTTTTATCATGAAGGAGGATGGTTCAGATCTGAGGCAGTTGACCCACTATCCTGAAAGCGATACTGCTGCTGCGTGGTACGCTTACAAAGCAGCACCTCCCAAATGGCATCCCACAGAAAATTTTATAAGTTATTCCAGTTTTCAAAATGGGAAATACAGTTTATTCGGAATATCAGTCGATGGGCAAAAGCAATGGAAACTAACCAATAACGTTCAAGGTGAAGTATATCATGACTGGTCCCCGGATGGAAAGTGGTTGGTAACGGACCTGGAAATTAGCGCTCAGGGCCCATATCACATTGGCCTTGTAAATTGGGGGACAAAGGAAACCAAAATTCTCACGGATACATTGTTTAAATATCAGCAGGCCCCTGTTTTTGTAAAAGTCTTTAAAGCTTTACCTTAGATCTGAGAGGTTATTTTCCCTTTTGAAGCTGCTGAAATTACGCCACTCCCTGATTTTCTCTCCACGAATATATTTTTCTGCAGCGGTTAGTTTCCCGTCCCTGAACGTAAGACAAAAGCCGTTTTTTTTACCGGCAACCAGCTGACATTTGTGGTGCACAAAGCCTTCTTCGTCATAATATATCCACCAATGGTTCATTTTTCCGTTCAGGAAGTGCCCTTCCTTCTCCAGGCTGCCATCCATCCTGTAAAAAAACCAGTACCCGGTTTTGATGTTCCCGTCTTTCCACCCCTGGGATTTTAAAACTCCGGAGGCGTAGAATTCCTTGTGATATGTTTTATCTGAGCCAGGGCCTGAATAGCTTGAATAGGACAGGAATGCCGTTAAACAGACAATTTTTAAAAGCATGCTATTCACATTAAGAGGATTTTACCCCGCGGCATGAAAAACTGTAAATTATTTTATGTTTACGAGCGTCATAAGATCAACATCGTTCCCCAACAATACCTGGTTGCTGTCAATTCGTCCTTTTAAAGGCCCATTCTCCAGTTTCAGGACTCCTCTGGGGCAAACGGCGGAACAAATACCGCACCCGACACAGCTTGAACGGACAATATTCTCGCCTTTTTGAGCATATGCACGTACGTCAATGCCCATTTCACAATAGGTAGAACAATTGCCGCAGGAGATACACTGGCCCCCGTTGGTCGTAATTCTGAACCTGGAAAACAGCCGTTGCTGAAATCCCAGAATTGCCGCCATAGGGCAGCCAAACCTGCACCACACCCTACTCCCGAAAATAGGGTAGAAACCAACTCCGATAACCCCTGAGAATACGGCCCCGATAAGAAAAGCATACCATTTTCTAAGCGACTCGGATTTAAAGAGGAAGACATTGCCTTCAGCGCTTATATAGTGAAAACCGACCAACGCTATAATGATCACAAAATAACCGATTGCTCCGTAGGTGGCATCTTTTTTCAATTGGTCCCTCCTGAAGATCATGACCAATGCAAAAACCAAGGTTAGTATACCTGCCGATCCCAATAAAAATAAATCTTTGGTAAGCCAGTATTTACTGGTGTCATTCCCGAGATAAGAATATATGACCGCAATGGTCATTAAGGTTACAAAGACAACCACGCTGTGGACCACCCAGCGCTCCACCTTCCAGGCAAATAACCTTTTATCACTTAACTGCCTGAAAGGATCTCCGGCTGTTTCTGCCAGGCCGCCACAACCGCAGACCCATGAGCAATACCAGCGCTTTCCAAAAAAATAGGTAAGCACCGGAGAGATCACAAAAATGGACAGGACCCCAAAAATGAGCATGGCCATTCCCACATCTCCGGCATCTATAAAACCGTTTACCCGGTATTTTTCAAAATTATAATAGTTCAGGGGCCATATATTTTTCAGGTCGTAGTAGGGGAGCTTTCCATTGAGACGCGCCATGATCTCCGGAATCAGGAAGGCAAACGCGGTTTGAAAAAACATGACACTGAGGGTGCGGATAATTTCATAGTTGTTGTGCCTGTATTTCCATATAAACTTTATACCAAATGCCAAAATGGCCACTGTGTATAGCGTTCCATATACAAACCACTGGCTGGCCGGATTTCCGCTCAGGGCCCTGCTCAATGGATCAAATAAGGCAATTATGCCCGTATTCTCACCCTCTTTTACAAGTCCCATATATTCCGGATAGAAATACAGAATGATATAAAATCCGGTAATAAAAATGCCAAGGAACCAGCCCCAGAGCCCACGTCCGGACAAAGACTTAAAGAATACACCATCATTCCTGATCCCCTTGTGCCTATGGCCGTAGCTGGCACCGGCAAACCAAATGGTTCCTGCGGTAATCGCCACAAGAGCAAGGGTCAGCCAGAGGCCTTTGTCTGGAAAAGCAGTGTTAAAATATGCCAACAGTAAAATGGTCAATCCGGAAAGGCCCGTAAAACCGGCCAGTTTTTGCTGGAAGTTGATCGATTTTGGGGGTTCCCCGGTCAGGGACATGTTTTGTTGTGCAGTACTCATAGGGATGCCGGTGAAAATTGTTTTGTAAAGTCGTTGTGAATATCTCGTTCGTATTTCCCGTAGAATTCGGGATCAAAATTGGCATGGCTAAGATTTTCCATGACAAAATCAATGTTCCTTTCTTCCGTTAACCAGGCATCAAATACCTCATGTTTCATGCGAATCCCAAAGGTGTTGATCCCCAAAAATTTTCGTGTTTCCCTATGATAAGCTGCCGTAATGCAAATTTTTTCAACGGGATGGCGCCAATGAAAGTGCTCCTCATATTCTTTCTTTCCCCGGGTGTTAAACACCCATCCATAGGTTTGGTATTCAATATCGAAAAACTTTGCAGAGTTAAACCAATGTCCCGGTTTATATGGTCGTCTGTTGCCACAGATGGTATGGGCAAGGGTTTCCCCCATCATCCTGCCGGTATACCAGACCGCTTCAATGGGCCTGCGGTTGCCAATGGCTTCATGTTGTTCTGCGCAATCCCCTATAGCATAGATATCCGGGATATTGGTTTCCAAAAACCGATTTACTTTCACACCTCTCCCCAATGCAATGCCCGAATTCTTTAAAAAATCCACGTTGGGGGAAACCCCCGGGGTAAGCCCTACGAGGTTACATGCAATGGTTTCTCCCTTATCTGTTGTCACGGCCCTGGCCCTGCCATGGTCGTCGGCCAGGATCTCCACCAAATTGGTGTCCAGTTTCAAATCTATATCATGTTCAAGGATATGTTCATTGAGCATTTTTGAATCATCGTCGGGAAGTACCACATCCCAGAAACTCTTCTCGCGAACCAGGAAGGTCACGGGAATGTCGCGGCTTCTCAGCATTTCTGCCAATTCAATGCCAATAAGTCCTCCACCAACTATGACCGCCCGCCGGCAAAGCTGCCTGTTAGGGGCATTCTCCTCTAAAAGATCGAGATCCTGCCTGGAATACAGGCCCTGTACCCCTGGCAGATCCTGACCCGGCCATCCAAATTTATTTGATTTGGAACCGGTAGCGATGATCAGTTTATCATACTGAATTTCCGAATCGTTTTCCAGCTTTAAACGCTTGTTTTTGGTATCCACCTCCCCGACATATCCCCGTATTAAATCTATTTTATTCTTAGGCCAGAACCAGTCTTCATAGGGTTTTATATGTTCAAATTTCATATGGCCCATATAGACATACATCAGGGCCGTTCGGGAGTAAAAATGATCGGTTTCCGCGGAGATAATGCTTATTTTTTTGTCAGAAAGTTTCCGGATGTGCCGTGCAGCAGTTATGCCCGAGATCCCATTTCCAATAATGACAATATGTTCCATACGCTTTATAGGTTCCTCTGGGTTAGGTCGGTGGAGGGATTGAAAACTTAATGTGTAAGTTATGATTTATTTTCGTTATAAATACGTGATACTTTTTTAGGTCCTTTGAGTTCTTTAAGGATCAGTTTCTTTGACCCCGGAATATAATTTAAGACCGTATTTATTTCGACGGGCAACTGGTACTCCCTTATGAAGACACCAAAATTATGACAATGTTAAAAAAATCAGTTTTTCTGCTTGGAGTTTTTTTCTCACTTTTTTCAGGGGGAGCCGCCGGACAGGACCAACCCGCCCAAAGGAAAAGCAATATTCAGCTATACACCCCGTCTAAATTGATCGGTAAGGGGCAATGGGATCTTAAATGGTTCAATAATCTGTATACCCAGACCAGGAGTACATTTACGGATGGCAAGGAACCCCGGCAGACTTTTTTTACCTCTACCCTGGAAGCGTATGCCGGGACCGGAGAAAACAAACGATGGAACCTCGGTGCCATTTTTGAATTCCGGTCCAATGTCGTCAGTGGAAGAAATGCGCTGGACGTATTTAAATTTGACGGGCAGGAGGGTACGGCGCGCTCCGGGTTTACTTCAATTGCCCCCTCTGTAAAATTTGTGCCTTTTGCGTCCTTCGCCAATTTTTCCATACAGAGTTCTTTTTTCATCCCGCTCGTTGATAACGAAACGGAAAATGGCGTATTCCTGGACCAGAAGGGATTTATCTGGCAGAACCGGTTGTATTATGACCATACATTTCCCGGGGACAAATGGCAACTGTTTAGCGAGGTTAATTCCGAATTAGGTTTTGGGGATAAGGCAGACAGTTTTGCCAACAATAGCCTTAACCTTACACCGGGTATTTTCTTAAGTTATTTTCCCGGCGCTGAATTTACAGTCTTGATCCTGGTGCAACATGCACAGCGTCTGGATTTAGGGGGTGGATTTGCCCAGGATTATACGGTACTTGGCGGAGGTGCCAAATACCAACTTACAGAAGCGGTAAATTTAGAGGCATTGTATACCAACTTTGTAAGGGGGTCCAACACCGGACTGGGCGAAACATTCAACATCGGGTTAAGGGCTATTTTTTGAGCCTTTTTAGTAACCCGGACCTGATCGCAGGCATACGTTGCATGATGAAAAGAGGTAAAATTGCCGTATTACATTGAAAGGAGTTTTGCAAGCCCTTCCGTAGCTAATTCAAAAATCTACCAATCACCAAATCTCCTAAAAAGCGTATTTTAGAGCTGATAATTTCACCAAGATGCGTAAATCAGGACTTCTTTTATTGTTTTTTTTGCAATTATCCTGTAGCAGCCAGGTTGAAAGGAAGGTCAATGGGGTAAGCTTTGTAGCATCCAGAATTGAGGCTGCGCAGGAACACGTGGATGAAGTTTTAAAGGTAAATGCCAACCACGCCGCGGTTATGCCCTTTGGTTTTATCAGGGACATTAACTCCCCGGAAATAATTTTTGATACGGACAGGCAGTGGTACGGAGAAACCCGGAGGGGTGCAAAACAGTATATAGAACTGCTTCATAAAAACAACATTCAGGTGATGCTGAAACCACAAATTTGGATATGGAACGGGGTCTTTACGGGCACCCTGACGATGAATTCCGAAGAGGATTGGAAAAAATTGGAGGTGTCCTATGACAGATTTATGCTCAACTACGCGCAATTGGGGCAGGAAACAGGGGTCTCCATCATGTGTATTGGCACCGAGTTGGAAGCGTTTGTGGAGCACCGGCCTGATTATTGGAAAGCGCTTATAAAGAAAGTTCGGGCAGTATATAAAGGCAGGCTGACCTATGCTGCCAATTGGGACGAATACAAGAGGACCCCTTTTTGGAAGGACCTTGATTATATAGGGATTGATGCCTATTTTCCCTTATCTGAAGAAAAAACGCCGACTGTTGAAGAATTAAAGCAGGCATGGCAGCCCTGGAAACTCAAGATAGCATCCCTGTCAAAAGAAACAGGCAAACCGGTACTCTTTACAGAATTCGGCTACCGCAGTATGGATTATACTGCAAAGAAACCCTGGTTGGTGGACAGAACCGGGGAAGGCGTAAATATGGAGGGACAGGTCAACTGCAAGAAGGCAATTTTTGAAGAGTTCTGGAAAGAAGATTGGTTTTCAGGGGGCTATGTCTGGAAGTGGTTCATTAACCACAGTGAGGTCGGCGGAGGAAAGGATAACCGCTTTACGCCCCAGAATAAGCCGGCTCAGGAAATCATAAGCAGTTACTATAAAATGCATTGAACTCACCTGGTCCCATATCGAATTCCCTTTATTGGCGGGTATTCTGATGGAGCAAATCGTCAATTTTCACGGCAAAGCCATCTGCCCGCTGCAACGTATCGGCGTTGGCCGGATTGTACACCTGCATTCCATGATTTTCCACAGTATCCTTTATTTGGTAAATAGCCCCGATGCCAGCTTTCCACAAGTTAAAACGGTTCTCCGCAATTAGCTTTCCCTACTATAGAATACCTCCCGGCTGTGATATTTTTGAAACATGTATCCTTTAATTTTGATATTGCAAATAGGAATTGCATGATCACAAGGGCTTCCTTAATATTTTATGTACTGTTTACCCTAAGCATGGGATATGCCCAGCACGATGTGATCTCGGAAATAAAAATTCAGGGTATTCAGAGGATCAGAAGTTCTTTCATTAAAAAATATATTTTACTTAAACCGGGTATGGAACTGGACTCCTTGCTGATGGAGGAAGATATAACGAGGCTTAAGAGATTGCCTTCGGTTTCCCATGCCTACTACCAGGTATTCCCTGCGGAGGAAGGTCGTTACACTATATATTATAACATTGAGGAGAACTTCACCCTGATTCCCTACGCCAGTGTATTTACGTCTTCCAATGATGAGTTTGCCTTCCGGATTGGTTTGCAGGAGTTTAATTTTCTGGGGAGGAATATTACACTGGGCGGATTCTATCAGTACGATATTTTCAACTCTTATGGCCTGAGTATAAGGGCGCCTTACCTCTTCAGTAAAACATTGGGGTTGGCCCTGAACTATCACAACCTCACTACGCAGGAGCCGGTCTTTTTTGATAATACCACGGCCGATTATAAATATAATAATACCAGCATTGAGGCGATGGCCCTATACGAGATTAATTTTAAAAACAGACTGGAGTTTGGGGGAAGTTTTTTCACTGAAGACTACGAATACCTCTTTGGTGCTACAAGCCCGAATGTTCCCCGCCTCCTAGAAGTGGATAAACACCTGTTGAAATTGATCTATAATTTTGATAATATCCAATACTATTATCAATACCTATCGGGCTTTAGAAGCAGCCTGAATTTACAATACGTAGGCAGTTCCGACAGTGAACTCCCCGAATTTTTGATTGGCTTTAACGACTTTGCATATTTTAAGCGGATCGGTCGTAAAGGCAATTGGGCAAGCCGTCTGCGATTAGGCCTGGCTAGCAATCTGGAAACCCCTTTTGCACCGTTTACCGTAGACAATAATCTAAACATAAGAGGTGTGGGCAATACCATTGACCGGGGAACCGGTGCTATTGTTTTGAATACGGAATACAGGCACACCTGGATCGATAAAGACTGGTTTGTACTGCAGTCGAATTTTTTTGTCGACGGGGGTTCATGGCGGAATCCTGGTGGGGATTTCAGCGACTTCGGGGACAACCAGAATATTCGCATTTATCCCGGTGTGGGATTGCGGTTTATTCACAAGCGGATTTTTAATGCCATTTTCAGGATCGACTATGGCTTTGGTATTACCAAGGATGCAACCCGCGGGATAGTTTTTGGAATTGGGCAGTATTTTTGATAATCTTTGTATTAAAGTAATTAGAATGAAGATTTCCCGATGGATGGCTTTGATCCTGACCATAATTATAAACCAGGGCATTTTGAATGCTCAGGATTCATTGCAGATTGCAGTGGCCGAAAAAGGGGACGGTATCTATTCCCTATTGAGAAAACAGGGCCTCGACCCTTACATCCTGTATAATGACTTTATCGCCCTCAATATGGAAAACCTCCGCGACAGCTTCCATTTGTATGAGGGGAAGCCGTATGTAATCCCTTTACCTGCTTTAGTCCCTCCGCTGGCCGGTGGTGCTCCTGCCAAAGTCGAAGTAAGCACCAAACCGGTACGTGGAATTTCTTATCCCATATTTGGTAAGGATCACGAATTGGTTGAGATAAAAAGCGATCGCCTGAAAGGAACCGTGCTTTATCTGATTTCAGGTCACGGCGGACCAGATCCGGGGGCGATGACCGATTATGTTGGTAAAGCCATTTCTGAAGACGAATATGCCTATGATGTTACTTTGCGCCTTGCACGGGAGCTTATTTCCCATGGGGCATTGGTCTATGTGATTGTACGGGATCCCAACGATGGTATCCGCGACGATAGAATCCTGGATATTGATCGGGATGAGGTGGTCTATCCCAATGAAAAAATTCCCCTGAACCAGGTGGCCCGACTTAAACAGAGGGTCAGGGTTGTAAATAATTTGTATCAAAAGCACAGGGGGAAGTATCAGCGATTAATCGTAACCCATGTGGACAGCAGGACCAGGGGGCAGAATATAGATGTTTTCTTTTATCATCACGAGAAAAGCAGAAGCGGTAAACAACTGGCGGAGAATATTCACAGGACTTTTCAAAAGAAGTATAAGAAATATCAACCTAACCGGACCTATTCCGGAACTTTTGAAGACAGGAGCAGTCTATATCTTGTCAAAAAGACATTCCCTGCAATGGCCTATATAGAAATTGGTAACGTCAGGAGCAAGAAAGACCAGCGACGTATCCTGGATCCAGACAACAGGCAGGCATTGGCCAAATGGATCAGTGAAGGAGTGTTGCTGGATTACGAGGAACAATAAAATCCACCTCCCGGTTCAGGCTGAGCAGGGAGGTTAAAGCACATCTTTTCCGGAACTAGGAAGCTATTTTCCTTCGATAATAATCGTATAACTGTTCGGGCCCCGCACCAAGGAATTTTTTTAAGTGGATTATCCCAAAATGGTACTGGAGTTTTACCAACCCCTTTTCCTTGTATTTCCTTGCCGAAGTTTGAACACACTGCGGCAGTATTTTAAAATCGGCAACCTCATATAACCGGCCCATAAATTCGTTATCCTCATATATGATATATGCCTCGTTAAAGCCACCGGTACTTAGAAATAATTCCCTGGTAATAAAAAGCGATTGGTCTCCACCCCTGCAGATTTTATGATTCAACCTGCTGAACCAGGAAAAAAAGCGGAGGAACCAACTACGATGGTCAAATTTCATGCGAAAACATCCCGCCTCATGTCCTTTTTCAACTGCATCCAAGATGATGTTGTCAAAGTTTTCCGGGGGCATGGTATCTGCGTGCAGAAAATAAAGGAGGGTATTTCTGGCATGTTTGGCCCCGTGATTCATTTGTCTTGCCCTTCCTTTCTCTGATTGCAGGACCTGTGCTCCCATGGCGGCGGCTATGGCTGTAGTCCTGTCGGTACTGCCGCCATCAACTACCAGAATTTCATTGATAAGATTCTGGTCACCGCGTTTTTTGAGATTGCCAAGGAGTACGCCTATATGGGATTCCTCATTTAAAACAGGGATGATGATACTAATGTTGCAGGGGTTATCTGATCTCATTCAAACTCCAGTCGTATTTTAAATAATCGATTTTAGCATCCGCTGCAATCGCCGTGTCACTGAGTTGGTCAATATACACTACCAGTGCGCTATTTTCCGTAAAGTCCTTTATGTACCATTTGAAAATATTGGAAAGTTGAAGCCGGTCTGATGCTATTTTATTGCGGGACGGGTCACCGACAAAATCCCTTGCGGCCTTCTGAAGTTGCAACTCCAATTGGGATGAAGTAAAGGCCTCATTCAATAATTTAGGACATGAATAGGAAGCGCAATTGATCGCAAAATGAATTCGCGGCTCGTTCATCCTGCGTAGAATTTTATGTTCGATATCCCCCAGGGATACTAACTTCTCTCCCAGGTGAACCCATTTTTTGTCCCATGGCGCATTGATATCTTTGATACTCTTTACGGGATAATGGTCAAGTATTAATTTAACGGTGGCAGCGTTGTAAAGATTGATGTAATATGCTAATTTTTCTTTCTCGTCTGATCCCGATGGTACGTTGCCCGCCAGATAGCCCAAATATTCGTCCAGCTTATTTTTGTCATTCTTTAGACTTTTATAGTCCACGTTACCAGCGGTATCCACATATTTTTTTAGCAGTGTATTCCAGGCCGAGTGGTCCAATGTCTGCACGTATTCACTTGACAAAATGCTTTTACCGGCATTGGTGCTGAAAGACAGAAAACATACCACCAGGAACGGAAGGGCATTAACTACGCTCATTATCAACTTGATTTTTGATATGTATTATTGGACGTTCATCGCCTGATTTACTTACACCGTGTGCATGACTGGCTTAATCCCATGGTTTTCGTTAACAACAACCACCGCCATCGTAATGCCAGGTGCTTTCGCTAATGTGGATTTGATCATGAGTCCGTGCCAGTGCGGCTGCAGTTTTATCACAGACAGCCATGGGTTGGTTTTGTAGCAAGACATGCCCTGCACCGTCATCGAAATATTGCTTATCTCCGTAATAAATGGCAGTTTTGCCTGTAAAAATACAGGGTCCATCCGTTGGCATTGGATCTTTAATCGCTGCAATTTCGATAGATTCAATATGGATCAATTCGTCAGTAGGGTAGTGGTTGGGAGACAATACCCTGTAGGACTTCCGTGCGCGGATCTCAATGGTGCCAAAACCGGCATCGGTCAGTATTTTCACGTATTCCTTTATAGGGATGCTTCCGCTAAGGCATAATGCCCTTAACCTGTTATCATTTCTAAGCCCTTCATTCATAGGCTGTTCACAAACGGGGTCACTCATCACCAGACGCCCGTGCGGCCTTAAAACCCTGTACATTTCAGAGACGGCCCTTTTTAGTTCTTCCGTCTTAAAGATGTTAAACAGGCAATTTTGAGCGGCTACATCTATGCTTTCGTCATCCACCGGCAGCTCAAGGGCATCTCCCTTTACCAGGGTTACAAATTCGCTCCTGAACCAGTCATTTTCTTCTTCCGCAATTTTAAAATTTGCCCGCGATGCCTCCAGCATTTCGTCCACCACATCAACACCTGTAACACCCCCTTTTTGACGTGAAAAATACGCGAATTGCAATAATTCCATTCCACCGCCCACACCCACGTACAATACCCTGGGATTATTGACCAGATCCCGGGCAGAGACGGTGCTGCCGCAACCATAGTTCATTTCCTGCATGACCCTGGGTATAGAAAGACCGGGCAATTCCCATATTGGGTTGGTGGTGCAACACAACCCAACGTCTGGTTTCAGGGCGGCTTCCCTGTATAGGTCATTTGTTGCTTCTAAGTAGTTCATAGTATGAGGTTATATGTTGATTTGTGATTAAGGTTAACAGTGATCAATTTCATTGGTTATTCAAAGTACACGGAACTCAATGTATTATACGCTCTTGCATTCATCCTGGTCCGGTTGTATTCAGCTGCCATCAGAGTTCTTTAATCAATTCTTTAAACAACCGAATCAATATGGGTTCTGCATTTCCGGCAATCTTAATGATTTCTTCAATATTGATGGCTTCCAGGTGATCCGGATCGCATTCATCGGTTAAAACTGAGACTGCTAAGACAGGTAGTCGTAATTGATTGGCAACAATTACTTCCGGGACCGTACTCATCCCAACCGCGTCCGCTCCCAATACCTTCAGCATCCGGTATTCGGCTTTTGTTTCCAACTGCGGACCAAAAACAGCAGCATAGACCCCCTGGCGAAGGTTAATATTTTCTTTTTCAGCAATGTTTTCCATTGCTGTGCGCATTTCATCATCATACGGTTCGCTCATATCCACAAACCGGTCCCCAAAATCCACGATATTTTTGAACCCCAGGGGCGACCCGCCCTGCAAGTTAATATGGTCTTCGATTAGCATTAGTTCTCCCTTTTTAAAGCCGGGGTTGATGGCTCCTGCCGCATTTGAGATAAACAACTTTTTAATCCCAAGTAAATGCATTACCCGGATGGGATAAGTGACATCTGACTGGTCATAACCTTCATACAAATGAAATCGACCCTGCATCACTACCACTTTTTTTCCTAAAATACTGCCAAAAATAAGCTTCCCTGAATGGAATTCTACGGTGGCCAGGGGAAAAAATGGAATGTGATTATAATGTGCCACAACGGGGTTTTCGATCTCGTCAACGAGTCTTCCCAGTCCCGTTCCGAGCACTATCCCAATTTCGGGAGCCTCGAAGCCCTTGCTTTGGAGATAGGCTGCTGATTCTTTAAGTTGTTTCTTTGTCATTTTTTCAGGTGAGTAATAAAAGGCTTGAACACATCGATGTCCGCAATATCCTTATAGACGTCAATATCATTTTTGGTTTCCATCAGGGCAACTTTTCTTCCTTCGAGATTTCTCATGGTGTCGGAAAAAACTTTGTCCCCCCCCCATTCCTTGTCTTTAAATAATTCTTCATAAAGTGTTTTCATGCCAAGCAGGTAATATCCACCATCACTTGCGGGACCCAATACAAATTCGTTCTCATCCAAAGCGGCAAACGCATTTTCAATATCCGTGCCCGAGAGGTCATACATATCGCTCCCAATGATTACGATCCTTTCATAGCCGGAATGAAACCCCATTCTGAAAGCATAAGCCATTCTTTCACCAAGGTCTTTTCCCTGCTGAAGCCTCTTGGCACAGGTTGCATTATCCCACAGGTCATCTTCCAGAACGTTATCCGAGTAGTATACCTCCAGATCCGTGTTCCTGAGGCCTTGTGTGATATTTATTGTATGTTTCAACAGGAAAATATAAATCTGAAGGGCTGCATGGTCCCCCACGGATGCGGCCAATCTCGTTTTACATTTTCCAAGTTCCGGGTTCCTGGTAAAAATAAGGAGGAGGTTCTTTGGTTTCACTGAGGGATTAGATTTTCATTGAATATTTTTGTGGCGTAACACTTGCGTTACAATCGCTATGGATCATCCGGTTCTTTCTTATCATATACTTTCACTCCCTTGGTCAGCAATTTCCCCCATTTCTTACTGAACGCGTGTACTCTATTGGTCTCTGTACCTGCCTTATCATATACCGGATACCCGTGATTCTTCCATTCAAAAATACCCCCGTATAGATTTTTTACGTTAGAATAACCGGCGCGGATCAACTGTTCTCCAATCTTTTCGGAGCGAACCCCTACAGAACAGTAGACGACAATCCCGGTGCTTTTATCCGGAAATTTGACCAGGACCCTGTCCAGAGAGAAATCCCTGTATCCTACCCAAAAAGCACCGTTCAGGTGGCTGACTTCAAATTCTTCTTTTTTTCTGGCATCGAGCAAGGCCATATCATTCTTTGCGGCAAGAGTGTCAACGGAAATATAAGGGACACTTTCGCTGTTGAATTTTTCCAGGGTCCCTTCCATGGTTTTCTGGGCATGGACCTGGCTAAAGGGCAAAAGTGCTAAAACAATACAGGGGAATACCTTCATTTTTCATCCGCAACTAGTACCTCCAAAGATACTATTTTGGGTTAAGCTACAGCTACGGCAAATACTTCTTTAGTACGATAAAAAATAAAAAACTATTTTTAACAAATAAGTCCATTTAGGATTCCGGTCGGCTTTGGCCTGAAAGTTGGCGCACTACCACCACCGGTCGGTCCGGGCGGATCGTACTGGTAAAAAGTCCCTGGATTGAAAAGAGGTAAACTTGTAAAAGGTATGAGAACGTCGCGAATAGTATTACTTTTGAGCTTTTTTGTTTTAATGCAGCCCGCATGTAAAGAGGCCCCAAAAGAAAGTACCCCAGAGCAACCTGCCCAAGTGGAGAAGGATCAATATACCGAAGAATACCGCCCGCAGTTTCATTTTTCACCTTCTGAAAAATGGATGAACGACCCCAATGGCCTTGTATATTACAATGGTATTTACCATCTTTTTTATCAATACTATCCGGAAGACATCATCTGGGGACCCATGCATTGGGGTCATGCGGTGAGTAAGGACCTGGTGTATTGGGAGCACAAACCCATCGCATTATATCCGGATGAACATGGTTATATTTTTTCGGGAAGTGCTGTCGTGGACGCGAACAATACTTCGGGACTGGGTACTGAGGACAAGCCTCCGCTGGTGGCAATTTTTACCTATCACGATATGAAGGGCGAGAATGCCGGCCGGACTGATTTTCAGACCCAGGGGATTGCCTATAGCATTGACAATGGGGAAAGCTGGGAAAAATATTCAGGGAATCCTGTGATCCCTAATTCCGGCATCAGGGATTTTAGGGATCCAAAGGTATTTTGGCATGAGGAATCACAAAAATGGATCCTCACCCTCGTCGCGGGAGACCATGCACAGTTCTACAGCTCCGCGGATTTAAAACAATGGGATTATATGAGTGAATTCGGGAGGAATGCAGGGGCACATGGGGGTGTATGGGAATGCCCGGACCTCTTCCCGTTAAAAGTCGATAATTCCGGTCAGGACAAATGGGTCCTTATTGTCAGTATTAACCCGGGTGCCCCAAATGGCGGTAGTGGTACCCAGTATTTTATCGGGGATTTCAACGGAACTACCTTCACCAGTGATCATGACGACATACGATGGCTGGACTGGGGGACGGATAACTATGCCGGAATAACCTATAACGATGTTCCCGGTGGAGACCGGATCTTTATTGGTTGGATGAGTAACTGGCTATATGCCCGGGATACCCCTACGGAAAAATGGCGAAGTGCTATGACGGTCCCAAGAAAACTGACATTGCGTAATGCAGGAGGAAAGATGATATTGTTTAACTATCCCGTGGGCATTATGGGAACCATCCTGAAGTCTGAAATTGAAAAGGATTTTTCCTTGCCGGCCGAAAGGACGGAAACCGTTTCGTTTGACCATATCAAACAGTCAGAAATCCGCTTTAAAACAACTGCAAGGGACTTTGTACTTACCCTTAAAAATGTCGTGGATGAGGAACTCGTATTGATGATGAATGGCGGACAGGGAAAATTTTTACTGGACAGGACTGCTTCAGGTAAAACCGATTTTCATGAAAATTTCGGCGATAGGATTCAGCAGATGCCCATAGCCGATTTACCTGAAGAAAGCTTCGAAGTACGCCTGCTGCTCGACTGGTCCTCCATAGAGATCTTTATAAATGAGGGTCAGTATGTCATGACCGCCCAACTTTTTCCCAACGAGCCATATACCGAACTGCAGATAGAAAATCTCGCAGATGCCGAGATTGAATTCAATGGTTTTGAAGTAAACAAGGCCGAATCTATTTGGTAAATTACAATTGCCAGGGTGCTGAGAGAGATTCATTATTTGAACAAAAAGCTTATGATCAATACCTAATCTGCTAAAGAATTGATCAGGCACTAAAATATTCTTTCCTTTTTTTAGTTATACTTAGGCTGGGGCAGCAAGCATTTCTCATGGTTTGGCAGCGCAGTTGTTCCCGCAACCCTGTATAGAATTTTGTTTTCTCATATCGCAACCCAAATCTGATGAGATCTACATTCCTTTTTTGCTGGCTGTTGCTTGGTGTTTTGGCCAATGCCCAACGGGTGGTGGTCCCTGACCAGGAGTTGCTCTATCCCTTTCTGAATGATCCGTCTTACATCGGTGAGGGACAGCGTGTTCAATTAACAGGGTTACTGCAACTTTCGAATTCGGAAATGCAGCATACTACCAAATGGCTGAACGCGCAGGTAGCCTTGTATGACAATGTAGCTTTTGGGCTGGACTATTTCAATGACTCTTTCGATTTTTACGACTATTCAACGATCATGTTCTCCACGGCTTTTAAGATTGGACTGGGAGATTACAATCATTATATTAAAATTGGGTTATCGGGGGGAGGGGAATCCCGCAAGCAGGATAGCCGCCCGTTGAGTATGATCCCTCCGGGACAGACCTATGTTGAGGATGTCACCAACAACAACATTGAACTTACCTACAAAGCCGGAATCCACTACAGGTATAAAAATGCGACCCTTGGGGGGTATTACATTCGGATGCCCTTGCAAAATATCACATTGGAAAACCAAAATGAACTTCTTCACTACAGCATTGAAGAGGGATTTACGGGATACCTGTTATATAATTTCAGGGTGGCTGACAGGGTAAGGATCACTCCGGTATTCCGCTATTTGTCTTACCTGGAGGATGCGCTTTACGAAGGTGCTGTAAAGGTGAATTTCGCGGACAGGGTAGAGGCAAGCATTGCGTACCGAAACGATTATTCCATAAATCCGGCGATCAGGTTCAGGGTTATAAAAGCGCTGGATATTGGATATTCCTATGAAAAAGCACTGGGGTCTGCTGAATTTCAGGATGTACATGGTATTAGTGCGTCCTATAAGTTCTTTAAAGCCGATGAAGAGGAACCCGAATGGTTGCGAAATGCCCGGGATAATATTGACCAGGTATCACAGATAAAGAAAAGAGCACCTAAAAAGGAGCAAACGCAACAACCTGAGGAAGTGCAGGAGCCGGAAGTCACGCCCCTCGAAGAGGCTGAACCGGAACAACCGGTCGTTGCGGATGCACCGGTACAAGAGGAAGCCCGGGAGGCAATTCCTGTGGAGAGGGTTGAAGAAGACAAGCCAAAAACTACCTTGGAAACCGGCATGCTGGAAAGTGGCTATTATATTGTGGTGGGTAGTTTCAGTACGGAAGCAGAGGCCAGATCTTATATGGATCAACTCGATAGGACCGTATATTTCCCAAGAATGGGTAGAAAAGAAGCAGATGGCCCCCTGCATGTATATATCGATTCAGACTATGACCGTGAGGAAGCGATGAAGCGATTGCGGGCACATAAACTGGACAGGAACTTCAGGAATGCCATCCTGGTGGAAGTGGAATAAGCTACTACCTGATTGTTTAAAAGTCAGTATAATTCATCGACCATCTGTTGCGCCAAAGCCTGCAGATCGATCCCGAGTTGCTGCCTGTTTACCCTAAGCACTTCCTCTTTCAACTCTTCCGGCAGCAAGATAAACCCGTCTTTTGCCCCAAGGATCATCCCTGCAACGGCTGCTACGGTATCATTGTCCCTCCCGTAGTTGACGATAAATTGCAAGGTTTTTTTAAAATCACCACCTCCAAATTCCAGGGCAGTGATCAGTATTTGCCAAATTTCTCCTGCGTGGAATGCAATGGCCTTTTTATCTTTTTCCAACTTTGTGTATACAAATTCCTGCCGGGCCCAATCTGTTTTACTACCCCCAAATGAAGTTGGGATTTGAAGGCTGAGCAGGTCTTTGAGGTTTACTGAGTCTGCTACCCCAATCTCCTGTGCAAGCCAAACACTTTTCCGGGCCGTTTCTGCAATGCGACCGGAAATACGACCCACTAACCGGCTATCCTGGTAACGCATCGGATCTACAAAGACCGCTGTATTCAGAATAGAATCCATATTTTTTGTCCGCATTGCCATGTGTGTCATGCTGCTCACCAATGCCGATATGTCCCTGGCGTACCCAAGATCGAACAGCGCATGTTCATAGGCCGAAGTGTAGGCGGATTCGGGATCCGGAGCAACGAGACCAAACATGGGGGTATAAAGCATTCCTGCACAAGACATTTCACCTCCGTAAAACCGGTGCTGGGCGGCACGATATTCGTCTGGTCCCTGTTGAAATGCCAGCGCCACCATGGCCCATTCTTTAATCCAATCAATTTTTTCCAGTTTACCGTCCAGGGCATCCGGATTTGCCACCACCTCCTTATCTTTCAGACCGGAGGCTACCCCCTGGTAATAGCTGGTGATGAAATTTGCAAAATGATCAGCGCTCAATCCCCTGCCGGTGCTGGTAAAATAGTTGACCATAAGGTATTTCCACCGGGTGTCATCGGTAGTGGCTCCGGCGGAAAGGTTATGCTCCCAGGTGCCCTCGGGCGATTGTTCCCGGGTGGCTGGCGTGAGCCCGGTGATGTAGCCATATTTCCGCTGAATGTCCCTCCGGTGCCACATTTCGGTGGAAGCTCCCATGGCATCCCCAATGGCAGATCCCACCAACGCACCAAGCACTTTGTCATAATATCCTTCCCTGGTCAGATGCAGTGAATCTGCAGCGTAGGCGGTCTTCTTCGGCTCCGGTAATACGGTTTCCCCATGCTGTTCTTTACACGAAAAAACAGACCCAAGCGCAATAAAGCACACGCATATGAAGAGATGTCTCATTCTAAAATTAATTTTCTTGCTATTTGCAAAAGATACTCTTTTTCTTCGAGCGTTCGGTCCATGGGCAATTGGGCAATACCGATCAATCTCCGCATGATCTCTATCCCGGCTACCTGGCCCGCCAAACGGCCATCGGCCTGATGAGAATAACCATCCATGACCTTCTGAAGGGCGGAAGGTTGCATGGACGCCATAATGCAATGAGCGCCCATAACCCCGAGATCAAATTCGGCAAAACCCATAAAGCTGAATTCAGGGTCAATCACATAAACATGGCCGTCTACGGTCATCCAGCTTCCGGGATAGTAGTCACCATGGATCAAAACTGTTCCTGTTGTCAGGTATTTTTTACCAATGGCATCTATTTCTTTTTTGAGTACCCTGTCTTTTTTGAAGGGCATGGAAAGTGCCTGTAATCCCTCTTGCAGATCATCCAGGGGAAAACCGTTGTCCTCTCTGAAAGGCAGGACAAAAATATGCTGGTGGTTTAATTGACGTAATTCAATGTTGGAAGGATAAGCTACCCCCGGGGAGGCATTGTGAATATGAGATGCGATAGAGAGCAATTTATCAAGTGCGGCCGGATCAATAATTCGAGAATGATATATCCGGGTCATATCTTCAACCTGCCCCAAATCCTCCATCAACAGCAGGTAGTCCCCGGGTGCATATGTAAGGATTTCGGGGAGGTGGTCATTGATCGATCGCTCCTGCACAGCCCGATAAAATTCGCGCTCGACCGCGATCCGTTCCAGGGGGGCTTCAATCTGCTGGTATTTCTGGACGTAGGGCCTGGATTGTTTCAGGATAAAGGAACGATGATCGGTTCTTACCCGAAGTACCACATTCATATTTCCCTCGCCTGGTTTTTCCATGGAAAGGATCCTTTCCGAAGCGCCATCCAAAAATCCGATGGTTTCCAAATAGCTTTGAAGTACCGCCAGTGGTGTATGCAGATCAAATCGGGTCAAAACCTACAGCCTTTTTGTGTACTGCAAGATAGAAATATTCTGCGGGGGATAATAGTTATATATGCGGGCTTTGGGTAGCCATTGGATCCCATGGTAGATGACCTCAAATCAATTTCAAGGTACGGGTTTATGATACCAGCGGCCTTCCTTTAAGTCTTTTTTCGATCTTTTGTTTCTTCTCCGTCAAGCGCTTCATTAGATCCATCAAACTGGAATCCTGGGTCTTCTTATAGATCTCATTGATAGATAAAATTAATCTTTTTGCTTCTCTGGATGCAGCAACCCTGTCACTTGTAGACATGTGGGACAGGCTGATTTTTTCGAATTCCAAAGCTTCTTTAATTAAATCCATAATAAATTTTTATATAAAGTTATTCTAAATAGCCTAAAATTTTGTAAACCTACAATATTAACTGTTTATGCAATAATTGACATTTCTTATTTGTGATATTTTTAAGAATTACAGGGCCTTTCTCCGGAATGCTATCTGCCCGGTATTGCTGCCGTTTACAGCCATGCCTTCGCGTACAAAGTCGCAATGAAAGACTGCAACTTACTTCCGGATCATTTCATCCATAAGGGCGCCGGGTTCCAAACATCCTGTAAGGTCGTTCAATTGACTGTTTACCTTAAAATAATCCATATCGAAACGATGGTCTTCAGCCACCTTTTTTAGTTTTGACCTAATGCAATCGATACCGGCGAGCTTCCCGTCGAGGTACACAATGTTCATCAGCCGGCGGAACTGATCATCTGATAATCGGGGCTGTCCGTTGTTCCTGGCCATTTCGCCAAAGTAGCTTGCATAGGGCTTCATATTTGGAAATAATCCTATTAATTGGATATAGTCCAAATATACGAACTAAAATTTGTGTTTTAAAACTTTAACAATTTTCTGTAATTTGGAAGTTGCCAAGCCATAGAGCACATGTGTTATTCCACCCAACAGGGCAAACCTTTGTCCGAACTTGAAAAACGCTTTCATGCAATCGCCAAACTCCCTGATGATCTTGAGGCTGACGACCTCACTTTTTACCATGCCAACGGGTTTGCCCACCCGGTCATGTGTATCCTCCCCCAGGAGAACAGGAAGTACCTGGCTCCTTTGATGTGGGGACTGATACCTTACTGGGAATCGGGAAAGGATTATAAGGAATATTATAAAAAGACCATAAAATACGGGTCGGGCCTGAACGCTACTTCAGAAAAGCTTTTCAGTTCCAACATGTATAGGGACAGTGCCATGAAGCGCAGGTGCATTGTACCCGTAACCGGATTTTTTGAGCCCCATACGACCCCGGTGAAGGTAAAAGGCAAACCCTTTAAGGTACCTTTCTTTTTTGAAAGAAAAGACCGGGAAATTGTAAATCTGGCAGGGATCTACGGATTTACCAATGACGGTTATGCCACCTTTACGATCCTTACCAAGGCAGCAACCCCGCTTTTCGAAAAGATCCACAACACCAAAAAAAGAAGGCCGGTGATCCTGCATGATAAGGATGTGGATGTCTGGCTGGACAATGGGCTCGAAAGACAGGATATTGAACATCTCATCGGGGGCGATGTGCCGGATAAACTTTTACATGCGTACCCTGTAAGCAAAGACCTTTACAGCCCCAAAGCAGATTCGAACCGGGAAGATATAACCGCCGAGGTGGCCTATGACGAAATTGCGATTGAGTATTAGGGAATAGTGGGGTGGATTTGCAATTCAGATAGCGGTTTTGAAATCCGCGCTCTCTGGTAAGCCTATTTTTATTAAATATCATTGTTCTAAAAGGGCCGTCCATATTTTTGCTTTGGTTAAATGAGCTTTTCCTGAATGTCTTCCAGGTTTCAAAAGTTTACCCACTTTTTCATTTTCATTTAATTCAAATTCATATACCAATGCTATGACATTATGTTTATCAGTGTATTTAATAT
>DATGCB010000364.1:0-2063 GCA_035312365.1 Eudoraea sp.
AGGAAATGCAGATTCCCTGGTATGGGACGCCCACAAGTTATTGCAAACCCCTTCGCTCTGCGCCGCCCTGCTGGTGCGTGATCATCAATTTCTGGACGGTGGCATAGCGCTTCATCAGGATGCGAGTTACCTCTTCCACGAAAAAAAACACGAGGCCTTTGATTCCATCCACAGGACGATTGAAACCACCAAATCCGGACTCGGGGAGCCATTGTTCTTTGTCCTGGGCTCCCTGGGTGAAAAGGGGTTGGCAGAATACATAGACCGGCAGTACCAGCTGACAAAAGAGGCCTATGATTATATCAGAGGCTGTCCTTATTTTGAATGTCCGGCCCTGCCGGAAAGCAATATCCTGTGCTTTCGGGTGGCCGGCGGCGACAAGCTGCAATTAGACATAAGGAACCACCTGATAAACGAGGGTAGTTTTTATATCACCACTGTAGTTTTTAAGGGTAAAAGGTTCCTTAGGCTGGTATTTATGAGCAGCTCAACAACCCTGGAAACGGTGAAGGTCCTGGTAACCGAGATTTAAAACTGAGGGAAAAGTTTACGCCAGTAGAAATGCGATAGAAGATGCACCAAATGGGGTAACAGCAAAACTCCATAAGGTATCATACGGAGTTCCACTATTGATTAAAATGTTCCATAATTAGCTGTATCAAAAACCGTCCTTTTTCTGACCAGGTCATCAGGACAGTAGGCAGGGTTTACTGATTTTGCCGGGTTGGTTTGACATTCTGATCGGGTGACAGAACGTCGTTCATTTCCAATTCTGGGTAGTCATTGGATGCAATATCCTCTTTGGTGCAGCTAAATAAGCTTAAAAGCACAGCTCCGGTAAAGATAAAGATCCATTTTTTCAGGTGAATTTGATGCGTTTTCATCTCTTTAATTTTTAATGGATTAAACTTCAGTGAAACCGGGGGTTCTGATATTTCGTGCTTTTTAAAATCAAAAGGTTAACAACGGAGAGGAAATTGACAGGCATGATGTTTACCATCCTTCCCTGTTCACGGAGCGATTAGGCGGTATTAAATCGGAGCTCTGAATTCTTTATGGAATTGAAGAGAAATGGTCATCGATTGGCATATAAAAGGGCTCATTTAAGAAACAGGGAAATCTGAAGTTGCCATAGTGCCGTTTATTTAGCTTCTGGACAATGAAGGAAATTTCATGTCACGGGCTCTCAGATCTTACATTCACGACCAGTTCATACAAAGAGTTGAACTGCATAGTCAAGCCCGTTAACCCTAGTTCAAACCCACCGACTCATCATGGGACACGTTGCACTCGGCATGCAAAAATGGCCTGGAAATTTAGCCGGTTTCAACTCCAGGCCATCCGGGAAACATTTTTTGTCAGAAAATTAAGATTCTGATTTTAAGATAATTATCAAATTTTTACTACCTTATGTTAACCTTCCCCCTACCCCATTTCACTAAAGTCAAGAAATAACTAAAGCCAAACGTCATGAAAAGATCCATTTCCTTTTTTGCCATTCTATCATCACTGCTGATTTTACAAGGGTGTTGCAGCCTTAAAATCCCCGCAATTGAAGCTCAATTTCCTCTTATTGATGAACTCACATGCGCCGGAAAAGGTGTCCATGTGTCCCTGGACCGGTTTATAATCCGGTTAAATGTTCCGATGACGGATGATCAAATTGTAACTATGATGGAGTTGGCTCTTCCAGACCATAAACCGATCTCGTTGGAACGCTGTAAATGCGGGGATCCTGACCTGATGATGATCATCCTTGGGGAAGCAATGGAAAATAAAGGTGATCTGCTAACAACCGTGTCAGGATTACGGGGGGGAAGTATGAACAGTGATCCTGCCCTTGTATATAAATTAAAACATTCAGTTTATCATAAAATTCCACAATTGCCTGCTTCAGGGGGGCCATTGAACCCCGACATCGCCGATTTTATTTCCGATGAATCTGATGCCATGATCGTGGTCGTATTAGACTCCGGGTTAGACCTGAACCGATTTGCGGGAAAAAAATTCTTAATGCAAAACCCAACCGGATTAAACTGTATTGTTGGCGGTGAACCTTCTTC
>DATGCB010000365.1:0-4226 GCA_035312365.1 Eudoraea sp.
GGTATCGGATCGTTCCAAAGTGTTCCATTGCCTGTGCGGTCCTCTTTGGTGCGCAATTGGCGGGTCATCTGTTTCAAAATGACAACGGAACGGCTGCCGTTTATCCTTGTTGTTCTTTAGGTAGCTTAAAGGAGTTTCCAACTCGTGTTGTGGGATATGCCCGCCAGGTCCTTATAGGTTAAAAGAGGAAACATCAAGGTACATAAAATCACAATGGAAAGATTAAATGACCCATAAACACATACCTGTATGGTTAGATTGATTCTGAAGTAAGAAAAATTTCCGGGTTACCGGGAATTGATGTTTATTCATAAACGTTTTGCATTTTATCTAAGAAGGGTTTATATTGGACTTTTCATCTAAGAATATTATAAGTTTAACTCGTATTAAAGCTAAAAAGTAGTCAGTTCTACGAATGAAGATTAGCCCCCTTCCTTTCCAGCCACATCCCATTCTTTCTTATTTGCGGGTAGGTAAAATACTGTATTATTCTTTAACGCTGTTTATTCTGGAATCCTGGGTTTATTGGATTTTTCTGGAGCGGGCCTGGATCAATCAAAGTTCAGTCTGGATCGTTGGTATCTGGGGCATTTACTTTTTATTTTCCTTTGTGCACATCTTTCTGGTGATTGCCGATGGCTGGTCGCGATATCAAAATTATAAACGTGCTAAAGACCTGTTTTACGATCATGGTTATCGGCCTCGCATAGCAAGATTATACATGTCATCCAAATGTCAGAGAAATGCTGCTTTAGAAGCTGCAAAGGAATTGGGAATCATGCCTGAGGTGCAGGAGTACTACAAAAATAACGGGGTTAAGTGGTATCATTTTTTACCCTACTTTATGGTGCAGGATCCTTTTTTCTTCATTAAATCATCATTCTGGAACAGAACATTTCTTGAAAAACAGTACAGGCCAAAATACAATTACCGTAAAATTCAACTGGAACTTTCTATATGATTATATCCGGAAGCCGGCTTTCTAAATCTTTTGGTCATTCTATCGTGCTCAAAGAGGTAAATATTGAGTGTAAAGCGGCTGAAATTTGTGGGCTTCTGGGGGTTAACGGAGCGGGCAAAACCACTTTATTCAAAATCCTATTAGGTCTGTTAACTCCCGATTCAGGCGAAATTCATTGTTCTTCAAAAGGTGTAAAAGCCCTGGGAGGGATCATTGAAAAACCTGCTTTATACGAGTATCTCAGTGCAAGAGAAAACCTTAAGGTTTTTGCCAGAATTCAGGGAGCTTCAAGCGATAAGAAGGACCTGGATCAATATCTGGAAAATGTAGGGCTGGAAACAGAAAGGAAAGACGCGGTAAGAAATTATTCCACTGGGATGAAGCAGCGTCTCGGGATTGCCATCGCCATGCTCAACAATCCGGAGGTATTGATACTCGACGAGCCGTTTTCCGGTTTGGACCCGATGGGTATAGTACAGTTGCGGGACCTGATTTTAGATCTCGCAAAAAACAAAGGGCTTGCAATTATTATTTCCTCCCATATAGTCGAGGAGATAAGGCTTGTAAGTGATAGGGTATACGTTATTAACAACGGACAGATTGTTAAAAGTGGTGTCACGGCTGAAATTATCGGGCAGGCGACGTTGCAGCATTATCTCTGTGCAGAGCACCTTAAGGCAAGTACAGTTTTAAAAGAATATCAGCATACATTTTTAACGGAAACCGGTGCTTTGATCGAGATCGGTATAGAGGAGATGCCCCGTTTGATGAAGCGCCTCGCCGGTGAAGGGATCTATTTAACGAGTTGCACACCCCGAATTGATATGTATCAACTCTTCAGAACTGCCCAATGATAAAAGCATTGTTATGGGCGGAAGCCTACAAATTAATGAAGCAAAGCAGAACCTGGTATGCTATAGCCGCTGTATTTGTACTGGAATTGATCGTGTTGATAAGTGCATACTACCAGGGGGCTGCCGTTATCGATATACTTCTCAATAATTTAAAAGAGAGTTTTTATTTTGAAGGAGACTTGCTGAATGGTAATCTTTTGATCTATTTAATATTGAATTCTCTTTGGTTTAATTTTCCCTTAATTCTCATGTTGGTTATTTCCGGAATGATTACCGATGAATACAAAGACGGTACATTGCAAACCGTTATGTTGCAACCGGTACAAAAAAAATGGTTTATACTTTCTAAATATATTGTAGCTACTGTCTTTACGGTTTTAATGGTATTGGTGCTGGCCTTGAGTGCATTCTTATTTTCCTACCTCATTTTTGGAAAAAGTGATCTGATTGTATTTATTGGAAAACTTAACTTTTTTAATGCGGTAGAAGCAGAAACAAGACTTATACTGGCCTTTTTGAATGGATGTATCTCCATGATCTTTTTTTCTCTGGCCAGCCTTACCTTTGGGGTGATCTTTAGAGATACTTTGAAGACCTGGATCGTGTCGGTCTTATTTCTGATTGTCTCCAACCTCTTACTAAAGTTTGATTTTAAATGGGAGTTGATCAACAAACTGTTTTACGCCAAACTAAATGATACCTGGCAGTACTTTTTTCAATATGAGATCCCCTGGAATATCATACTCCGGAATAATCTGTTATTGGTTGGTTATATTGTGGGTTTTTCTGCCATAGGGGTGGTAATTTTCAATAAGAAGGATATAGGATGAAAATGTCAAGGAATCTACTGTTACTACTTCTTGGAACGCTTAGTGCTTTAGCCCAGGAAGTGGATGCAGATTTGCTGAAAGTAAAGGCTAAAATGGATTCTGTACAGTCTTTTGAAGCTGGGATCATAATGGATGTGGATATCAGCTTTATCAATATGCCAACCAAGGAAGCTACCATCTCGTATCAGCGGGGAGAGTCTGTGAAATTTAATTCTGACGATTTTATACTGATTCCCAAAAGGGGCTTTGATTTTTCCCTGGAGGAATTTTTCAGGCATCCCTTTATTACTGTAGACCGTGGGATTGAAATGTACCAGGGCAAAAGTTATAAATACATTAATATTATTCCAAACAGCAAGAAGGCAGATTACGCGATCGCATCACTTCTTATCGATACGCTGAATTACAGGATTGTCAGGTCTGAGATCATTACCAAAAAAGAAGGTGCCTTTACCGTAAACATGAAATATGACAGCGATTCTGCTGCCCTTCCTGCCAGCATGACCGTGGAGTTTGAGGTTGAAGAAGTAAAAATACCACTCAATTTTATGGGTAGGGATACCGATATAGACAGGAAGCAAATTAGAACTGAAGGTAAAAAGACCGGGCAGATTTATCTGCAATTTCAGAATTACCGCGTGAATAACCTATAAACTTCAATTTTTGGCCTTCAACAAGTAGCTGCTGACTATCAAGACGATTTACTTCACTATAAATTTTATCCAGCCCACGACTGAATTGATAAAAACCTCCATAGGATGGACGTCTTAGTGCGAAGTAGCAAACCTTTTCGCCCTTCGCCTTTGGCTAAGGTCACCTCCCCATGACTAATAAGAGGAATTGAAATTAGTACTTTATTCGTGTCATGATCAACATTAAAGCCCCCCTCCGCTCCTGGCTTCGCCAAGACCACCTCCCCGTGGAAAAAGGGGGAGGAGCTAAGATTTGCTTTTTTTGATGCTCCGTTCAAAGTATTTGCATTCTTAAAATCTGCGCGATTTGCTACCAAATGAAATATAGGCCAGGTTTTTTAATGCATTGGCATGAATGAAAGTAATCCTTCTCTGGGAATAGGTCTAGGAAGCTTTGAATGGTACTCGTTCCGCCAAAGGCGGAATGGCAAAGTTCTGAGACCGGTTTTTCGCAATTTTCAAAAAAATTCATGCAGAGAAGGTGCCTTTTTCTTTGCTTCGTTTCTTTTGGGCAAGCAAAAGAAATGAAGGTATTACTGCCAGCGCTCCATCTGGCTCCTCAATCCAAAAGTAAACAGTATGTTTGTCTTCGGTCATTCTTTGTTTCATTTAGGTTAGAAGAAGAACTCTGGGTAGATTGGTACGGAAACTATTTTCTGTTATTCTTTTTTTGCATCGCCCAAAATTTAAGCTATATCTGGTTCATTTTGCCTTGATGCAAATGCGGAGCATTCATGAATACCTTTAAAATAAAATAGAATTCACATGAATAAAACGAACCAAAAAATCAAGAAGGTTTATTAGGAAATTTTTGGCCAGGGCCAAAACCATGGACGCTGCTATCGCTCCATGCTCTTTTTCGCTGTGCGAAACGCACTTTCGCTGGCAG
>DATGCB010000366.1:0-2767 GCA_035312365.1 Eudoraea sp.
CTGCTGGTTCTCGGCAAAAATATTGGCTGCCCTCCTGCCCCGCCCAAAAGAACCCCGCAGGCTGGTATTCTCCCAGGGTGTATACCTGATGTGAAACCTGGGCGTTAAGAAGGTTCCCAGGTTGTTATGTGTATCCGCCCTCAATCCCGCTGTTAAGCTAACTTTTTCCAAATCGTCATAACTGTATTCGAAAAAGGCTCCGACAGAATTATCCACCCTGTCATAAGTACTGCTATTGATCAGTTCTTTGTACCCGTCATGTGCAAAAGTCAAACCGGATTTAAATTTATTCCGGGTATCCCCCAGTATGGAATTGAAAATTAAATTGGAATACATACTTTCATGGTTAATATCATACCTGTTAAATCCATAATAGGAATCCTGCTTGTGCCTGCTATACGATAATTGAAACCCAAAACTTTGAAAGGGAAGTTCCGGGAAGACATAACCCAATTTTATGGACGAGTCAAAACGACGTGTGTCTATTTCACTTCCCCATGAATTGGTTGTGAATTTGTCTGTTATCGGATTAAAACTTGTCTGGCCCACCTGTTTTTCATCATTTAAGAACCGAACATTGATAAAACTTACCCAGCCTTTTTCGGTATCCTGGAATTGCCAGCGGTTCTGAATATTGATCTGGTTGGCAAGGGGGGCATCCAGAAAGCCGTCCGAATTGTTGTCTTCAACCTGATCGCGTCTGTTTCCATGGATATACAATCCGGTACTCCATTTGCCCGACAGTTTTCTATTCACGTGTGTGTTGAGCTCCAGCCGGCCGTTTCTATTGGCATACCCATTGATAAAAAGGGGGAAGTCCGTGGACGGTTTTACAAGTTCGGTATTGATCTGTCCGGAAAGACTTTCATAGCCATTTACCACGCTCCCGGCCCCTTTCGTAATCTGAATACTTTCCACCCAGGTTCCCGGTGTAAAAGTGAGACCGTATGCCTGGGATGCACCCCTCACCATGGGGATATTTTCCTGGGTAATAAGTAAATAAGGACTTGTAAGTCCTAACATCCTGATCTGCTTTGTACCCGTTAAGGCGTCCGAAAAATTTACATCTATGGCCGGATTCGTCTCAAAACCTTCTGAGAGATTGCAACAGGCCGCTTTAAGCAATTCGGCACTTCCGATGGTCACCACATTCTGAGAACCAAAGTGGGCTTTGCGGACAGCATCTCTCTTCTTTATCAATTCAACCTCCTCCAGTTCATTGGAGGGTTGAAGCCAATGGTGAACCATTTTCGGAGACACAATAGTCAGGGTATCCGAACGGAATCCCACATAACTGATAATTAATTTATCGTACTCGCCCGTATACGGAATACTGAAGGTCCCGTCCTCCGAAGTAACCGTCCCAAGCGGGGAATTCATCCAGTAAACGTTGGCTCCGGCAAGCCCAATATGTTTGTTTTCTGCATTGGATTCCATCACCATCCCTTCAATCTTTTCCTGTGAAAGGGAAAACAGCGGAAGCAATCCAATTATTACAATGATTATAAAATCCTTCATCTGATTTTTTTAAATAGTAAATAGCACGCATTGGTATCTCCCGGCAAATCGGTGGTTTTTACGATTTCCAAGAGGCAATCCAGTTTACGGAACTAAGTCTAAGGTCAAAGACCGCGCAGGATTAGTTGTAGTATTTAATAAATCAAATCAAAAATACCTGATCCAGAAGTTGCAGGTCCCGGACACGTAAAGGAGGTGGGTAATCATTATGAGGAACTATTTGCTCCCGCAACCCTTCAAAAAGATCCTTATTCGAATTGATAAAGGAAGTAATAAAGATCTGTTGATCCAGGCGTAACTCATCAAATGACATTTTTAAGTCATCCTGACCAGCTATAACGATACGTTCGTCTGTGCAGCATTCCATTTCGGTCTGGGAAGTCTTATCTTCCGTCGGCATACCACAGGTATCGGCTTCCGAAAAGAAGGCTAAATCCACCAAATGCCCCAAACAATAATGCTTTTCAACCGTCCAGTAAGTCGTGGACGCAAGCAGCAGGATGGCCAGTGCAGAAGATACTATTTTATGAAATACAGCTTTCATGGTCACAAAAGTACGAATTAATCGATGATCCTTAAATTCCCATTACACTGTTTACGAAATTATTAGGGAGCACGGAAGCCCGATTGTGGCCCAAAAAGCTTGTCGAAATTAGCTATTTTTGTAAAAACCACTTAGGCATGTTTAATACATTGCGCCCGAAAGTCACCAACATTTTAGCAAAATCCGACATCCCTGCCGAAGAACGGCTCCAGCAAATTTGTGACCTGTTAAGAGCGGAGGTTCACCATTATGACTGGGTTGGATTTTATTTTAGAAATGGCGACAAAGAAGAACTAAAACTGGGACCTTATTCCGGGGAACCCACTGACCATACGCTCATCCCTTTTGGAAAGGGAATTTGCGGCCAGGTAGCCGTGAACAATCAAAATTTTGTAGTTCCGGATGTCGCTGCCCAGGATAATTATATTGCCTGCAGCATAACGGTAAAAGCAGAAATTGTAGTGCCCCTTTTTGTGCAAGGGGAAAATGTTGGGCAAATAGATATTGATTCCAATACGGCAGATCCGTTTTCCGAAGAGGACGAGCGATTTCTTGAATTTCTAAACAAGAATGTTGCCGAAATACTCTCGTGAATCGTTTAAAACTTTAACTATTTTGTTGATAAACGGAGCCAGTTAATCCCTCTAAAAAAATTACTTTTGTTTGCTTCAATCCCTAACTATAAGCACGCAAAGATGAACAGCC
>DATGCB010000367.1:0-3319 GCA_035312365.1 Eudoraea sp.
AGCGGAGGAAGAGGGATTCGAACCCCCGGAGGTGTGACCCTCAACAGTTTTCAAGACTGCCGCATTCGACCACTCTGCCATTCCTCCTGTAAAATTGGCAACAACCCCTTTAAAATACCTGAGGGCCAGCCTTCCAAAGCAATCCTGTAAGGAATTGCGAAGGAGGGGCAAAGATACTAAGCTTTTTCAAATCCGTATACCCAAAAAACGCTTTTATTAGTTCAAAGTTTCCATTTTTTTAACAGACACCCTATTTTTACCGGATGGAGGAATGGTACCATTATGTGCTTTTGATCGTAGTGGGTTTTGCAGTGGGATTTATAAATACGGTGGCCGGAGGGGGATCCCTGATATCCCTGCCGGTCCTTATTTTTCTGGGGCTGCCCCCCAGCGTGGCCAACGGCACCAACCGGGTGGCCGTAACTATCCAAAACGCCATGGCAACTGCCGGGTTTAAGAGCAAAGGGGTGTCTACCTATCCCTTTAATATCTACCTGGGTATTTCCGCCATCTTTGGCGCTATCCTGGGGGCCTATATCGCGGTGGATATCAAAGGGGAAACCTTTAACAGGATCCTGGCCGTTATCATGATCATCGTGGTGCTGATCATTGTGTTTAAACCCAAAATTAAACTGGAAGAACTGCAGGAACGCCTTACCGGAAAACACCTCTGGATCGCGGTGATCGCCTTTTTCTTCTTCGGGATTTACGGGGGTTTTATCAATGCCGGCCTGGGCTTTATAATTATACTATTTTTGCATTATGTAAATCAAATGACGCTGGTCAGGGCCAATGCGACAAAGGTGGTCGTGGTGCTTATCTATACACTGGCTGCCCTGGCGGTTTTTGTGCTCAATGATAAGGTGATCTGGGAAGCCGGATTTACCCTGGCACTAGGTTCCGGCTCAGGGGCCTGGTTCGCCAGCAGGATATCCGTAAAAAAGGGCGACGGGTTTATCAAAACCTTCCTGGTCATTATGGTGGTCATTATGGCCGTTAAACTTTGGTTTTTTAATTAATACGGACATGGGGAATATTATAGAACAACTTGAATGGCGGTATGCCGTCAAAAAATTTGATACGGACAAGGTCCTGACCGGGGAAAAGATCCGAAAAATAAAAAACGCCTTTAACCTTACCGCTACTTCCTATGGGTTGCAGCCCATAAAACTGGTTGTCCTTAGGAACAAAGTTTTGCAGCAACAACTCGTGTCCCATTCCTGGGACCAGCAACAGGTGGCCCAGGCGTCGCACCTGCTGCTTTTCTGCATAGAAACGAGTATTGATCAGTCCTATATTTCCGATTATTTTGAAAGGGTCAAAAAAATCAGGGGTACCAGCGATGCCATCCTGCACCCTTACAGGGAAGCCATGATGCAGGATTTTGGTGGCATGGACCAGGTACAGGTAAAGGCCTGGGCGACCAATCAGGCCTACCTCGCCCTTGGCAATATGCTAACCGTTTGCGCCATTGAAGAAATAGACTCCTGTCCCATGGAGGGATTTAACCCACGGGGGTACGACCAATTACTTGGCCTGAAGGACCACGGGCTGACCACCGTCCTGGTGATGCCGGTAGGATACCGGGCCGAGGATGACCTGTTTTCAGGGTTCAAAAAAGTACGCCGCAAACTGGAGGACAGCGTTATTGAAATCAATGAACCGTGAGGGAAACAGTAAACACAAAACCTTACAGGTAACCTGAGGCCAATGTTAATCAACCAATAATTATATAAATGCCTGGATTTGAACTCTTTGGGAAAACCGAAAAAGCCGAAGTACAACAAGTGCTGGATACCGGGGTGCTGATGCGCTACGGTTTTGAAGGGATGCGCAAAGGGCAATGGAAGGCCCTGGCAATGGAAAAGGCACTCGCAAGCCGGATGAAGGCAAAACACGCCCAGCTGGTAAGCAGTGGTACCGCGGCCCTTACCATAGCCCTGGCCAGTGCCGGGATCGGCGCTGGAGACGAGGTGATCCTTCCTACCTTTACCTTTGTGGCCAGTTTCGAGGCGGTGCTGGCCCTCGGGGCCATTCCGGTGCTGGTGGATGTCGATGATACCCTTACCCTGGACCCCCTGGCCGTGGAAAAGGCGATCAGCCCCAAAACGAAAGTAGTGATGCCCGTCCACATGTGTGGCTCCATGGCGGACCTGCACCCCCTGAAAACACTCTGTACAAAACATCGGTTGCTAATGGTCGAAGATGCCTGTCAGGCAATTGGCGGCAGCTATGATGGTATTCCCCTGGGTGCCTACGGGGATATCGGATGTTTTTCGTTTGACTATGTGAAGACGATCACCTGTGGCGAAGGAGGTGCGCTGATCACAAACAATGCCACCTATCATCAGCATGCAGATCATTATTCAGACCATGGGCACGATCACAAAGGGAAAGACAGGGGAGCAGAGGCACATCCTTTTCTGGGTTATAATTTCAGGATTTCAGAACTTCACGCCGCCGTAGGCCTGGCGCAGCTGGCCCGGCTCGATGAATTTTTGGCCATTCAGAAAAAAAACTATGAAGTAGTACGGCAGGCGCTGGATGGGCTGCCCGGACTAAGTTTCAGGCGCAAACCCGAAGCGGGCGTTGAGAACTATTCCTTCCTGAGCTTCTTTCTGCCCTCGGCGGAGCAGGCGAAAAAGGCGCATACGGCACTGTCCGCTGCAGGCGTGGACGCCTGCTTTTATTGGTTCGATAACAACTGGCACTATCACACCAGATGGGACCACCTGAAAAAACTGACCTCCCTGGGGCCTCTGGCCAGGGAGGTTGTAGGTGGGTTGCCCGACTATGGCGATAGCGATTTCTCCCAATCCGATCACTGGGTGGGCCGGAATATTTCATGCCTCATAAAACTGGGATGGACCAAAGAGGAGGTGGCGGGCAGGGCAGAGGAAATGGCCGGGATACTCAAGGGGATGCTTTGATTCGAAGCTACCCGCGACAGGATACCTGATACCGGAAATAGGAGGTAAGTGGTTCAATGCACGTGGTTAGGGGTTTGAAGCGCGGGCCGCGAAAGGTATGATCCGTTTCGGAATGATCGGTAATTCTTACCAGGGAGAATGTGGCAAAAGCAAAACTGGGCATTCAGAAATACCGCCCCATGGTCTTTTCATTTGAGACAAACCCCTTGTTCCTGGTTTTACAGACGATGAGATCCCCGCTCTTTCTAATAATTCACGTAATCCACAATCTCCAGCCCGTAGCCCACGATTCCCACACGTTTTGTCTGGGGGGTATTGGTCATCAGTCGCATTTTGCTGATATCAAGGTCGTGAAGGATCTGGGCCCCGATGCCAAAATCCTTGGCATC
>DATGCB010000368.1:0-18953 GCA_035312365.1 Eudoraea sp.
CAGATCACGAATTACTGATGAATTATGATGAGACCATTGCCAAACCCGGATTTTTTGATGCGTACCACAAGAAAAAGAAAGATCTGGAAGAGTTGATGCTCTGCTGGGAAGAAATGACAATGCTCCTTGAAAAGAGGGAAGGATAAAACCAAACCGGCCGGGGTTCATTTTTATTAACAACAAAAAACCTGTATTTCACAACAAATATGAGCATTTCATCGATAAAAAGGGAAATTTATCAGCAAATAATGTTATTTTTGTAAGGTAATTCCTTATTGAATTATAAGATAAAATTATACTGGCACTATACCATTTCCTAAATCTGTTATTTATGAAAAAATTGCTTCTTGTCCTGGTAATCTTTCTTTGTACCGGACAGGTTCTTTTCGCTGAGATTTCCAGGGCAGAAAAAACCGCTCTTTTAGATCTTTACGAAAGCACAAATGGACAACATTGGGTGCGAAAATGGGATCTATCTGAGCCGGTCTCCCTGTGGTACGGTGTAAAGGTCCTGAACGAACAGGTGGTGGAAATTAATTTGTTCAGAAACAATCTGATGGGTCCTCTTCCCGAAAGCATAGGGCAGCTGGAACATTTGAAGATCTTGAATCTGGCCTTTAATAACATTACCGGTGAATTGCCCGAAAGTGTGGTACAGCTTACCAAATTACAGGTGCTGAAACTGGAAATGAACAGGATCAAAGGATCTATCCCGGTGGAAATCGGGAATTTGACGGAACTAAAGGAATTAAGTGCCTTCAACAATTTCCTGTCCGGGCGGATCCCAAGGAGCATTGGGAAAATATCAGGTCTTAAAACACTTAATTTATCCAGTAACAATCTGATCGGGGAAATACCCGCTTCCGTCGGGAATCTTACCTATTTGGAAAGTTTAGGCCTTTTTGAAAATACCTTATACGGGGAGATTCCAAAAGAGCTGGGACAACTGGTACAGCTCAAGGAATTGGTTTTGGCCAACAATCAGCTGGGCGGGGACATCCCAAAGGAGTTTGGTCAACTGGCCAGCCTAAAAATCCTGCAGATTCAAAACAATAAATTTGACTCCTTCAAAAACCTGGAAATCATGGATACAAGGCAATTCCTGGTCATTGATTACGATGCCAAAGACACAAAACGTGATTTCAAGGATGTTAACAAGTCAAGAACGAGAATGGCGGATACAAAATTTGAAGATGTTGATGAAAATTAGTTGATTTATAGTTAAGTTGGTTTGGTAAAAAGGGATGCAATTTGCATCCCTTTTTCCTTTCCTATAGGATTTTTATTTAAGATATATTTAACTTAGCTAAGGTAAACTAATGGATAGTTTTGCAGTCTATAATTATTTACTAACACGCTGTTACCATTATGAATAAGCGGAAAATAACATTCACGGTTTTAGGCGTCTTAGTGATCCTTGGTTCAATTTATGCAGCCATCGCAATAGCGGATAGTAAAAATACACCGAGACCCATACCGGAAAAAGTGGTCAAAACAGTCTTCGTGGATACCGTAAAAAACGGGAATGTCCCCATCGTAGTGGTCGCAAACGGAAACCTCATGGCCAAACAACGTGTGGAATTGTATGCAGAGGTCCAGGGGGTATTCAAAAGGGGAAATAAACTATTTAAAGCAGGGCAGGAATATGCGCCCGGCGAGACCATTATTAGAATTGATGCCGCTGAATATGCGGCCAGTGTACAATCGTCCAAAAGTAATCTGTATAATCTGATCACTTCCATAATGCCCGACCTGCGACTTGATTACCCGGAGGTCTATGATAAATGGCAGGGATATCTCAACGGATTCGATATAAATGAAAGTACCCCGCCACTTCCGGAAATGACTTCCGAAAAGGAGAAGTATTTTATTACCGGCCGGGGGATACTAACCACTTATTACAATTTAAAGAACCAGGAGCAACGACTTTATAAATACCGCATCTCAGCACCTTTCAGGGGCGTACTGACGGAGGCCCTTGTTACGGAAG
This sequence comes from Eudoraea sp., assembly GCA_035312365.1. Lineage (GTDB taxonomy): Bacteria > Bacteroidota > Bacteroidia > Flavobacteriales > Flavobacteriaceae > JAFMPW01. The sequence continues at coordinate 1,991 of DATGCB010000368.1, forward strand.
GCACTTTGATTCGGTCCGGTCAAAAGTTGGGCGAGTTTATTAGCATGGATGTTTACGAACTCGAGGTTGCCGTAAGTAAGGCCTATAGCGATTTGTTGAAAATTGGTGAAAAAGTATCGCTCGTCAACCTGGACAGGACCAGGACATACGAAGGAAAGGTGGCGCGAATCAACGGCCGTGTGGATCAGGCAACCCAAACCATAAGGGCCTTTATCGAAGTGAAAGACCAAAGCCTCAGGGAAGGCATGTATCTGGAAGCCAATTTGAGTGCAAGGGATGAAAACAATGCCATTGAAGTGGACCGTGGGCTTCTTTTGGAAAATGACAAGATTTTTGTTGTCCGGGATTCCATATTGGACCTGATCGATGTCCATCCCGTTTATTTTACCGATAAAAAGGTTGTGCTTAAGGAAGTACCCGATGGGGCAACCATTTTGTCGAAACCACTGGTGGGAGCCTATGCCGGGATGCTAGTAAAGATCTTTGAAGAGAATAAAGCTTCGGACTAATTAAATGAGCTGTTAAATGAGAAACGTCGTCGCCTATTTTATCAAGTACCATGTCGCAGTAGATGTTATCATTATTGCGTTCTTTCTCTTTGGTATTTTTGGTGCCAAGTCCCTCAAGTCATCCTTTTTTCCCTTAACCGATTCCAAAAACATCCTGATCAGTATTGCGTATCCCGGAGCATCTCCTCAGGAGGTGGAAGAAGGGATTGTTTTAAAAATCGAAGATAACCTGAAAGGCCTCGAAGGGGTGGAAAGGGTTACTTCCACGTCCCGTGAGAACAGCGGATCCATCAATATTGAGATCGAGAAAGGACGGGATGTGGACTTTATGCTGCTGGAGGTTAAAAATGCAGTGGACCGGGTGCCTACATTTCCTGCCGACATGGAACCCCTGATCGTTTCCAAGTTGGAGGCGGTGCGGCAGACGATCAGTTTTGCCGTCAGCGGAGAAAATATCCCCCTGGCTACGTTGAAACAGATAACCCGGCAAATAGAAAATGATATCCGGGGGATAGAGGGAATATCCCAGATAACCATTTCCGGGTATCCACAGGAGGAAATAGAAATTGCGGTCAACGAGAACAACCTGCTTGCCTATAATATGACATTTAATGAGGTAGCGCAGGCTGTTGGCAATGCCAATATCCTGGTAACGGGCGGGAATATAAAAACGAGCACGGAAGAATATCTTATTCGGGCGAACAACCGGTCCTATTATGGGACCGAATTATCCAACCTCATTATCCGGGCAGATCCGTCTGGCCAAACGATCCGTTTAAAGGATGTGGCCATCATCAGGGACCGGTTTGCCGAAAGCCCCAACAGCGCCTATTTTAACGGGAAACTTTCCGTGAGTACGACCATCACGAGTACCAATACAGAGGACCTTATTTCCTCGGCCGATAAAGTAAAATTGTATGTTGAAGATTTCAATCAGAAACACAACAATGTTAAGCTGAGTGTTGTGTCCGACTTGTCCAAGACGTTGAACCAGCGCACCCAACTATTGACGGAAAATGCCATCATGGGGATGATCCTTGTGCTCATCTTTTTGTCCCTTTTCCTGAATACAAGGTTGGCTTTTTGGGTGGCATTTGGATTACCGATCTCCTTTTTGGGGATGTTCGTCCTGGCTCCTCTGCTTAACGTGACGATCAATGTGCTTTCACTATTCGGAATGATCATTGTGATCGGGATCCTGGTGGATGACGGAATAGTGATCGCCGAAAATATTTATCAGCACCACGAAAGAGGCAAGAGTCCTGTCCAGGCGGCAATTGACGGTACCATGGAAGTGATCCCGCCCATAGTTTCAGCTATTATCACCACCGTCCTTGCCTTTTCAATATTCCTTTTTCTGGATGGCAGGATCGGAGATTTCTTCGGGGAAGTGTCGGTGATCGTAATATTGACCCTGGGTGTTTCCCTGCTGGAGGCGCTTATAATACTACCAGCGCACCTTGCCCATTCAAAAGCGCTGCAACCCCACGACAATTCACCGAAAAAGGGCATCGCAAAAGTGTTTGCAAAACTGAGGGGATTCAACAGGACCGGAGATAAGATCATGGTTTGGATGCGGGACAAAGTGTATTCTCCCGCCCTCAGGTTTGCGATTAATTACAAACTGATGACCTTTGCCATTTTTGTAATGGCCCTGTTGCTCACCCTTGGCTCCATAGGGGGTGGTATCGTTCGAACTGCATTTTTTCCCAGGATTGCGAGCGACCGTGTCCAGGTGGAATTACTAATGCCCAATGGGACCAATGAAAAGGTGACGGATTCTATTATTAGCATGATAGAAGAAAAGGCTACCATTGTAAATAAGGAACTTACGGAGCGATATTTACCGGGTAGCGACAAGGAAATTTTTGAAAACACGATAAAGAATATCGGCCCGGGTTCATCCGCAGCCACATTGGTGATCAACCTGTTGCCAGGTGAGGAACGTCCGGATGAAGTTGCCTCGGAAATGGTCACTGCCAGGTTACGCGAGTTGGTTGGTCCTGTCATAGGGGTGGAAAGCCTCATATATGGTTCGGGGGGGAATTTTGGGGGAGATCCGGTATCCATTTCACTATTGGGAAACAATATAGAGGAACTCAAGGCAGCCAAAGGGGAATTACGGACAGCCCTGGAAAATAACGCCTTACTTAAGGATGTATCCGATAACGATCCTGCTGGGATCAAGGAAATACGGCTGGGCCTCAAGGAAAATGCATACCTTCTGGGACTGGATCTCAGGGCCGTGATGAACCAGGTCAGGGCAGGGTTCTTTGGCACGCAGGCACAACGGTTTCAGCGGGGTCAGGATGAGATCCGGGTCTGGGTGCGCTATGACCGGGAAAACAGGTCTTCCATCTCGGATTTGGATGAGATGCGGATCGCTACACCCAGTGGGAGCAGGGTACCCCTGAAGGAAATTGCAGATTATAATATTGCACGAGGGGATGTGGCCATAAATCACCTGGACGGACGGCGGGAAATACGGGTTTCGGCCGATCTGAAGGATGAAAAAACCACCACCCCCACCGATATTATGGATTGGGTAAAAAAAGACATAATGCCGGAAATACTATCCAAATACCCAACCGTGTCTCCGTCCTATGAAGGGCAGAACAGGGAAGCCAACAAAATGATCAAATCTCTGAATGTCGTAGGGCTGACCGTGCTCTTATTGATCTATATTACCATCGCCTTTACCTTCAGAAGTTTCAGTCAACCCCTGTTGCTGCTATTATTGGTCCCATTTAGCCTTACTGCTGTCGCATGGGGGCACTGGATCCACGGCTTTCCCATAAATATGTTGTCCATGCTGGGCATTATAGCACTCATAGGTATTATGGTAAATGACGGCCTGGTCCTTATCAGTAAATTCAACGGTAATCTGCGAATGGGAATGAAATTTGACGATGCCATGTACGATGCCGGCCGTTCGCGATTCAGGGCAATATTCCTGACATCGATTACCACCATCGCCGGATTGGCACCCCTGCTCCTGGAGAAGAGCAGGCAGGCTCAGTTCTTAAAGCCGATGGCCATTGCCATTGCCTATGGAATAGGTTTTGCCACTATCTTAACACTACTGATGTTGCCATTGTTTTTAGCGTTCAGCAATAAGGTGAAAGTTGGTTTTAAGTGGTTAAAGACCGGTGATAATGTTACCAGGGAGGAAGTTGAGCGTGCCATAAAAGAACAAAAAGAGGAAGAGGAGCATATGCAGACACAGACTACCCACCAGCCTGAAGAACTGCAAGAAGAATTGGTTGAAACTTCTGAGATGTACGGAGGAGCTTCAGGGGAACCAAACCGTAAAGACTTATAATGAAGCAAACGTATTTGTTCCTAATTGTATTTCCTTTACTCTGTGGTGGGCTTTTTGGTCAGGAATCCATGCTATCCAGGGAGGAGGCCATCAGCCTGACGCTGGAGAACAATTTCGGGATTAAAGTGGCGAGGAATGAAGTGGCCATTGCGGAAAATAATCAGACTATTTTAAACTCCGGTTATTTACCGACGCTAACTGGTACGGCCAACGCAAACTACAGCCGGGACGATTCAACCATTGAATTCCCCGGACAATTCAACCAGGACGGTAGCCCAAGGCAGGATCTTAATATAGACCAGGCAGAAGCGCAGCGATATAACTCGGCGTTAACGGTGAATTACGTTCTTTTTGACGGCCTGGGAAGGCTGTACAACTATAAAAGCCTGAAGGAACGTTATGAATTAAGTGAGCTGCAGGCCAGGGAGACCATAGAAAATACGGTATTGCAACTCTTCAGTATTTATTTTGAGGTTGCCCGACTCACCGAAAATGAGAATGTGTTAAAACAAGCCCTGGAAATATCCACAGACCGTATCACACGGGCAGAATACGCTTTTGAATATGGTCAGAACACCAAACTCGACATTTTAAATGCCCAGGTGGATGTTACCAATGACAGCATTAACCTTCTGAATACCCGCCAGCAGCTTGCGAACACCAAGCGCGACCTGAATGTGGTTTTAAACCGAAGCCTTAACGAAACCTTTGTAGTGGATACGCTGGTGCGGTTTATTCCCGGGTTGCAGTTAGAGGAACTGATTGCTCAGGCACAGGAAAATAATGTTGCTATTCAACAGACCGAGCGCAATCTGGCCATCAACGAATATGATATCAAGATCACCAAATCAGGATATTTACCCACAATAGGATTAAACGGATCCTATGGCTGGAATTTAAACCAGAGCGCTGCATCCGCTTTTTTTCCGGGTACGAATAACGAGACCTGGAACCTGGGACTGGGTGCAAGCCTTACCTGGAATTTATTTGACGGCGGCGGCACCACAGTTCGGGTAAAGAATGCCAGAATCGCTTATGAGAACCAGGAATTGTTAAAAAAGCAAGTGGCCCTTGAAGTAGACAGGGATATTTTGAATGCTTTGGCCATCTACGAGAATAGGTTGACTATCTTTCACATCCAGGAACAGAACGTAGCGACCAATCTGAATAATTTTGAGCGATCCAGGGAACAGTTTCAGCTCGGGCGGATTACCTCCATTGAGTTTCGCCAGGCGCAGATAAATTTGTTGAATGCTCAAACCAATAAGAATCTGGCCAAGTACGATGCAAAATTGGCGGAGCTGCAATTGCTGCAGCTGACCGGCCAGTTGTTGAATGTAGACATTTAGGGCCATGACCATTGATCAGAGATAAAGGAGCGGGGACTAACCTGTTTCCAATGCTGGTATTGGCGTTTTCATGGTTATTTTTGCCTTATTTTAACCCATATGTACGAACACTTTTTTCAATGTCCCTGTTGCTGGGAGGATATTTCCATGTTATTGGATAGTTCCGTCCCGGAACAATCCTATGTTGAAGATTGTGAAGTATGCTGTAATCCGATTGAGGTGACCCCCCAATTCCTCAACAATGATTTGGTAGGGTTTGAAGCGCGCAGCATAGAACAGTAATCAGGGAATTTGTGGCGGGTCTTGCTTTGGAATAGAATCCTCAGCTACGAAAAAGGCTTCCAGATCTCCCGTGATACCATCTTCAACCGATAAATCCGGTTTTGCACTTTTTAAGCTGGCAAGGGCATTTTCGGAAATCCTGGTGTTCCAAAGGAAAAGCTTCTCCAAATGTTCCCAATTCATGAATAAGGGGACACTTTCATCACCAATCTCCGTGTCATATACTTTTAGTAACCTGAGCTTTGACAATACATTTAGGGTATCCATGGCCGCATCGGTTACAGGGGTACGGTCAATTTCCAGCCACTCCAGGTTAGTGCATGCTGCCACCAGCCCTAATTCCCTTTCCCCTATGGGTAAACCGCTTAAATCGAACTCCACGATATTATCAGAAATTGGCCGGAGGTTCAATATATGATTCGGGTCGTATTCCGGAGGCATGTACATTACAACGCGAACTGCATTGGTAGTGCCGGCCAGCCTGGTGATCGTCACATAATCCGAATTTAAATGCTGCAATGTGCTGTCGGCAACATCCGGCAATAAAGCCCATTTCTCCAGGGGATCGGGCTCCATCATTTCTTTGATCAGGGTAAGCAGCGCCTCTGTTGGGTCCAGGTGATCCAGTCGCAGTGTATCCGATGCACCCAGGGCAATCCATCGTTCCAATATCTCTACCTCATCAGGGGTTAAGGGAGATTCCCCTTCGGGGGGCATGTGGTCATCATCATCATCAGGCAGGGTTAACCTTCTTATGATCTCACTCTTATCAGGGTCGCCCGGAATGACAGTGCTTCCACTTTCTCCTCCCTTAAGAAGGTGATCATGGCTGGTCATGAGTAACTCTCCCTTGGTTTTATTCGGATTGTGACACTTCACACAACGACGCTTTAAAATCCTGTTTACAACATGCTCATAAATCAACGGATTATCGGGGATCTTTTCCTCCTGCCTGCTTCCCGGTAATGCCAAAAAATCTTCACCATGGGTGATCGTTCCCCCATAGTGCCCGGCAAATCCAATAAATACAATTAAAACCGCCCCAAGTCCTTTAAGGGCTCTATGCGCTCCATGACCCGTCCTTTCCAGGTAATACCACACGACTGCAGTAAGGGCCACACCGGCACCCAGCCATTGGTGCCAGTAAAGAAGGTCCCCCTTGTTCCCAGATTTCAAGCCCAACAGGAATCCCGTGATTGCGGTAAGCAGGGCCGATATAACGGCAACAGTCAGCAACATTGGGGGGATCCTGGTTCCCACGAATTTGAGAACGATCGCGATCAGCAATAATACAATCGGGAAATGCAGCAGCACGGGATGCCATTGCCCCAGCCACGCGACCAGGGCCGGGGGCGCTATATACGACTCAAAAAGCAGGCAGAATACAAAAAAGATACTAAGGCTGAGAATGATGTAGTCTGCCCACCTTTTATTGAAATTTAAAGTCATAGGCTATGCTAAAAGATCATTCACAACATTTCCGGCTACATCGGTCAGCCTGAAACGCCGCCCCTGATACTTATATGTCAATTGCTCGTGATCCAGGCCCATGGTATGCATAAGGGTTGCGTGAAAATCATTTATATGCACCGGGTTTTTAATAATGTTGTATCCAAATTCATCCGTTTCACCATAGGTAATACCCGGCTTAATGCCACCCCCGGCCATCCAGATGCTAAACGCCCTCGGGTGGTGATCCCTTCCATAATTTTTAGGATCAAAGTTGCCCTGGCAATAGTTGGAACGTCCGAATTCGCCACCCCAGATTACCAAAGTGTCCTCCAGCATTCCGCGTTGTTTAAGATCCAGTACAAGGGCGGCTGATGCCTTGTCCACATCCCGCGCCTGTCCGGCCATTTCATTGGGGAGGTTGCCGTGCTGGTCCCATCCCTGGTGGTATAATTGTATAAACCGCACCCCATTTTCAGCCAGTCTTCTGGCCTGAAGGCAATTTGCGGCATACGTCCCCGGAACCTGGCAATCCTCGCCGTACAATTTTATGGTGGATTCCGGTTCTTTTGAAATATCCATCACGTCCGGGACGGAAATTTGCATCCTGTAGGCCATCTCATACTGAGCGATTCGGGACTCTATTTCGTCATCACCGGTCTCAACGTGGTGCAGTTTGTTCAGGGAAGAAACCTGATCGAGCAAATGCCGTTTATCCGATCTGGAAATCCCCTCCGGATCATTCAAATACAACACAGGATCCTTGCCGGCCCTCAGGAGTACCCCCTGGTGTTTGGAATCCAGAAAGCCACTGGACCAGAGTTTTGAATACAGGCCCTGGCTGTTCCCCTTTCCCCTGGATGTCAATACCACAAAGGAAGGAAGATTCTTGTTTTCACTTCCCAGGCCATAACTCATCCATGACCCCATACAGGGCCTGCCGGATTGCTGGCTTCCTGTTTGGAAAAAGGTAATCGCAGGATCATGGTTGATAGCTTCCGTATGCATGCTTCGTATGATGCATATATCATCGGCGATCCTGGCAATATGAGGAAAAAAATCGCTTACCCAGGCCCCGCTTTTCCCGTATTGCCTGAATTTGGCGGCTGAAGGCATAAGTGGAAAACGTTCCTGCCCGGATGTCATTCCGGTCAGTCGTTGCCCATTGCGTACGGAATCCGGAAGGTCTTCCCCCATCCGTTTTTCAAGTGTTGGCTTATAGTCAAAGGTCTCCAGTTGTGAAGGGGCACCGGCCTGAAATAAATAGATAACCCGCTTGGCCTTAGGTGCAAAATGGGGAATTCCCAAAGGCCTGACCGTCAATGCCTCAGGGCCATTTTTAAATAAATCCGGAATTAATAAAGAACCCAGCGCCAGGGAACCAATGCCTACGCTCAATTGAGAGAAAAAATGTCTCCTGTTGACCTTTAGTGGATTCTCATCCGGTAGTTTGTTTTTTTCTTCCATGATCCTTATTCTTTGGTGATGGTTTCATCCAGATTATAGATTACCTGGGCCGTTAGCATGAGGGCCGCTGTTTGTGCCGGATCGCTTTCCCGGGGCGGGGAATTGCCTAGGGCGAGTAATTTTTCTGCTTCCCCGGTTTGGACCGTGAAATTTTCCAGCGCATCCCTGTAATACGCATCCAGTACTTCCAGCTCCTCCGATTCCGGTGACCTGACCAAAATTTTCCGGAAAACCTCCTTGACGAACGAAGTATCTTCGCGGTGGGAAGCAACGGTATTTTCGGCGAGGACCCTCGCAGCCTCCAGCATTTGAATATCGTTTTGCAGCGCAAGAGCCTGCAGGGGGGTATTCGTTTTTTGACGTCTTACCTCACAGAAATCCCGGGTAGGGGCATCAAAAATCGACATACTGGGCGGAGGGAGCGTCCTTTTCCAAAACGTGTAGAGGGACCGGCGATACAAGCCATCCCCTTTATCCTCGATATAGGTCGTTAATACGCCCCGGTCACCACCCGCATTGGTTTCTTCCCAAAGCCCGGGGGGCTGATAAGGCTTTACACTCGGACCACCGATTTCCCCATGCAATAAGCCGCTGGTTGCCAGTATATAATCGCGGATCATCTCTCCGCTCATTCGGAATCTGGGCGCTCTGGCCAACAACTTGTTGTTCGGGTCTGCCTGTTTCAGTGCCGGCGTTACCTCCGAACTTTGCTGGTAGGTGGCCGACAGCATTATTTTTTTCAAGAGGTACTTGATATCCCAGTCGTGCTCCACAAAATCCCTGGAGAGCCAATCCAACAATTGTGGATGGGATGGCAGGCTGCCCTGTACGCCAAAATCCTCAGCGGTTTCCACCAGGCCATTACCGAAGAGCATCGCCCAGATGCGGTTTACAAAAACCCTGGCCGTCAGCGGGTTGTCTTTATCGGTGACCCATTGGGCCAATCCCAGTCTGTTCTTTGGCAATGTATCCGAAAACGGATAGATGCCGGCGGGAGTAATGGGTTGCACACTGTCTGTGGGATCATCATAGTTTCCCCGGTTCAGTAAAAAAGTTTGCCTGGGGGTGGAATCGTTCATGATCATCACCTTCACTTCTTCCCCCTTTGTATTATTGATAAAGGACAATACACCATCAGTTTCTTTGTCGGTGATTGTCATATAGGGAGCATCGGCAAAATATTTTACTTTGGCCGCCTGTACGGCATCCATTCGCAAACCCATCTCACTGACATTGTTAAAAAAAGCATAGACACCGTAATATTCCTCCTGTGAGATAGGGTCGTATTTATGATCATGACACTTGGCACACTCCAGCGTTATTCCCAAAATTCCTTTTCCAAGGGTATTGGTACGGTCAACCACGTAGTAAGATTGGTATTCTTCCTGAATAACCCCGCCTTCCTGCGTTATGGGGTGGTTTCTGTTAAACCCTGTCGCAAGGATCTGCTCCCTGGTCGCATCGGACATGAGGTCACCGGCCAATTGCCAGGTGAGGAATTCATCATATGGCATATTTTTATTAAAAGCATGGATTACCCAATCCCGCCAGGGCCACATAGTCCGGTAGCTATCGTCCTGATAGCCATGGGAGTCAGCATATCGGGCCACATCGAGCCATACCTGTGTCATGCGTTCTCCATAGTGCTCCGATGCTAAAAATTCATCGATTATTTTTGAGACCAGGCCCCCGGTTGTATCAGATAGATACCCTGGAGCCACTTCGGGATCCGGTGGCAAACCTGTAAGGTCTAAGGCGATCCTGCGTATCAGTGTTTCTTTACCGGCTTTTTCAGAAGGGAGGAGGTTATTTTCTTCCAGCTTTTGGAGGACAAATGCGTCAATTTCATTTTGTGCCCAGCCTTCAAGGGTAGTTTCGGGCAATTCAGCTTTTAATGGAGCGATAAACGCCCAGTGCTTCTCATAGGGTCCGCCTTGTTCGATCCATTTTTTTATCAATCTTTTTTCATACGAATTCAGGCGCAATTTAGCGTCGACCGGAGGCATTATCTCAGAAGGGTCGTCAGCAGTAATACGATGATAGAGCTCACTTTTGGCGGGTTTTCCAGGGACGATGGCAAATTTGCCCGGACTTTCCTTTAATTCTGAATATGCAACTGCTGCTATATCCAGGCGAAGCCCTGCTTTACGTTTGTTAGCATCAGGGCCGTGGCAGGTATAGCAATTGTCCGAGAGTATGGGTTTGATGTGAAAATTGTAATCGACCAGTTCAGGTACTTTTAGATTCATATAGGGGTCCTTGGCCGTATTAAAGACGCCACTGGTGAAAGCATAGATCACCCCGGTCAAACTCAGGAGAATGCCAATCAGGATAATTTTTTGCTTCACGGTAGTTGCTTGTTTGATCTAAACCCATAAAGTTAATTATTTTTTGGATGGCCGGAGAATGTGATGTAAACCAAATAACCGGAATCGCAGGTTCCCTCGCTGGAAGTCCCACTTTCCGAGGCAGGTAAAAGATACGGATCGTCGGTTGTAGTGATCAGTAAACAGGGAACAACAAAAACACCGATCACTTATGGAATAACCCGAAGTAGGATCCATTATGGAAAAATTACGTCTACGGGATCCAGATCAACATAAAATACCCGGGAAAATGTAAGGCTTAACTCATCCGGAGCAGCGTCCGTATAAGGTGCTATACATAAAAGCCTGTCATTTTTAAAGTCGGGTTTGAGCACGGTCATCCCGAACAGGTTTTCCGACCGGAGGATAACGCTTCCATTTTTCCCCCAGGGCTCCCAGGGACCCTCCAGGGAGGAAGACCTGTAGAGGCGTACTTTTTTGTCGACTTCGTCATCCGATTGCCCTTCGAACAGTCTGTTGCAGGTTGAAATGATCAAATAATACAGGTTTTTGCTCTGGTCATATAATATTTTGGGCAACTCCAATTGCGTATATTCTGCGCCATCGACCAGGGTGGTGGGAGGAAATAGCCGGGCGATGCGAAACAGGTCGCCGTCTTTTTCCAACAGGGCATGAGCCATGGCATTTTTGTGGGCGTCGATCTTAGCAGCCCAGAAAAGATGGATCTTGTTCTCTGTGTCAAGAAAAACAAATGGATCGCGCCAGGCCATAATAGGACCGCCATTTTCTCCGTCGTTGTGACCGATATTGTCGGGGTGGTCCAAATAATATCCAAGACCGGTGATCTCCGCCCAGTCCCTTTGTGGGGAAGACAAAGCTTCATCCGCGACTTTATCAATTTTATAACCGTCATTTGAAATGGCCAAAGCAATGTTTTGTAAGAAGCAATGTTCCTTGTCAACGTCAGACAGGCCGGTATAGGCAACCAGCTTTCTTCCGTCCGTCAGAGGTTCTATTGAACCGCTCCAAAGGGTTTTTGCGTCGTGGCTTCCGGCGGCGGTCCCGGGAGTCAGGAAACAACCCTCATCCTTCCAGATGCCCCCCTCATCCTGTGAGCTAAAGTGCCTGATATGGAACGGAAAGGAGTTTCGCTCTGCAGGGTTAAGCCTGGTGCCATCTTCCTTTACCCGGCTGACCGCCAGGCAATACAGGTGGATCCCATCCTGGTCATAATAGGACCAGGCATCCCAAAGAAAAAGTTCGGGATGTTGAATACCGTCTGTAAATACGGTATTATATGCTGTGGGAATGTTTTGCGCCATTTGATGAGAGATTAACAGTTTCTGGAAATCCATTAAAATTGGCAAATATACTTTAATTTTTTTTTTTGGCTCCACGGTGCGTTTCCCAATCGTCCTTGCACTTTCTTTGATCCAGGGAAGGGCGTACCGCTGATATTATTTCTGCGGGGATGCGGTCAAAGGAACGGATCCTGAATGCCAATAGCAGTCACATTCGATGTACTATTTAATTTCCCGGTGCCAGGGCCTTTACCAATTGCACAGATCATCCCGGATGCCTTATGAAAGGAAAGCGGATGAACCTTCTTCATCCATGGACTTGCTGGCTGCGTCAAAACGTGACATCATTTCACGTGATCTCCAGGCAAGAAGGATTTTAAAAAGATAAGGATAATGGGTTTTTAAAAAATGCTCCATCTGAAAAAAGATTTTTAACAGGTATGGAAAAAAGGACTTGCGAGTGCCAATTCTACCGTTCTCTTCCAATAATTGGGAGGCGATATTGGGATTGAAGTATCTGATGAATGAAGCCGGGGCATTGCGCAATGAACTGGGCATATGGTGTTGAGCGAATACGATCAGGGCACGTGTTAGCTCCTTCCCGGCCTTACTTTCCGTTCCATTGCGTTGAAGGATGAGATGGAGCAACTCTTGTCCCTCTCCAAGATGATTCGGGAGGAGTTCGGGGGAAATTCCCAATAAGGACCCGATCCCCATCCAGGTATTGAAAAAAGCGTTTTTGTTTTCTTCTGATTCGCGAATTCCAAATTGATGTAAACCTTCAAGTAAACCCAAACTAAAGCACATTAGTGTCATTACCATATCCTCCTGATTAATGGGAATCCCAAATTTTGTTTGATCCCACGATTTAGTCTTCATCAGGGATTGTCTTGTAAATGCGTGGATTAATCTCACTTTCTGTATGGTACGAATCCCCAACGCTCCTGGTTCAAGTCGATTTGGTTTTAAGAGATAAAGGAGGAATTTTCCAGTTTCTGCTATCCGGCGTGCGTAAATATCATTGCGGTCTACGCTGTGTGCCAATCGGGCCGTAGTAACCAGTACTTCGGAACCTTTGCTGTTAAAATAAAGGAGAGGCAGGCTTTTGAAATATAAAATAGTAAGAAATTTTCGCCCGTGATTTCGAAACATATCATGGCACCTCTGGGTATCCTTTGCGCCTACCCAATCCGGTAATTCAGCTGTTGAAAGCAGGAATTCGGACGCAAAAGGTTGTATTCCATCCAGGGGTGATTTAATATCCTGAATAAGACGCAGAAATACTTTGTGATAAAAAGAAGACGCTTTATTTTCCCCCAAATTTCTCAACACCTGATCTGCTAATGGATCTCCCTGTTGGCGAAACTTGTCAAGGTTAATAGATTTCATGGTGATGGTTCCCTAGGATGGACGAGTTGAACAATTACTGCTTTTATCAATTTTAATTTGGGTATATACGGCTTAGCAAAATTTCGGATCATGTACCCTTACATTATCTTTCCAAAATTCTTGTTGAGATTAAATATCTCTGCTAACCCTGAGGTTATAAAGGTATAGTTCAGTGTAATTAAAATTCAATTTATCCGGTTCTTGTTCCTTATGGGATTGAACTCCCAATCAGGATAAAATTTATTTTCCTGGCCGGTTCTCATAGTATGAGACACAACGGTCTGGCAATGATATCGTGGACATTTCCACAAGACTTTTCTGCCGTTGCCATAAGATAATAAATAAACTGGGATTTTGGCCTGCCACGCCGTAGGCGCGGTTCAGGAAATCCGCCGCAATGGATTATGGGTTATGTTGTACCGCGTTTTTTAACCAGGATCTCGTCAAAATTTATAATCAAAAGTATCACGTAATTCACAATGGACCGATTTTTGGTCAAACCTCGATAGGACTTTTCTTGCTTTTTCCGGAACATAAACGGTTTCGTAATCCTGTCCCATAAAATTTATGACTGATTCTATTTTTTCAAACCACATGATTGTGGTGAATTCTACTTCGTCTTCCAATTCTCTTCGCAATAATTGAATCCTCCTGTAACCACTAATTTTTTTATTTTCAATTTCCGGAAAGATTTCGGATTTCAACAGGTTTTCATAAACATCCGCGTTCGATTTTGTCGTATATCCATGCCAAATTCGTAATATCATGATGTTCGTTTTTTCAAAATGATGCACAATGGCTTAGCTAAGCGCAATAACCGACGGATGGAGGCTAGTGACGAGTTAGCTTTTGTCACCCCAGGGTTTTTATTTTTCTTCCACTCATCTATAACATCCTGCCGTGCAGTTATTCTAAATTTTGAGTGGGAGTTACCATCCTTTCCTGTGATAGGCTCTATTGCTAGTTATTTAATGCTACTTTATGGTAATATTCACGATCAAAAATCCGATAATATAGATAGGGATGAATCTTCAACCCATAGGGTTGAACGTCCTCTATAATTTTCCATTGTGTTTTATGGGCCTCTAAAACTTTTCGCTTGTAAGAGCCATATTTCCACATATTAACAGCAATATTGGCTTCAGGCAATCCTTTCGCAGGGTCCTTGGGATAGTGTTCCTGAAATATTTTGGAAATTTTCAAAGCTAATTTGATCATCGGTTCCGGCAAAGTGACCATGTAATAACTCTTTATGGATTGAATGTTAGAATCATCCAATAATTGATGCAAATACAATCCTGCCAGCCTGTGGTCCTCATGACCATACGCCCCAACAGTTTCATCAAACCCTACTGCAATTGTTGGCTTAAATTCATTGACACTTTCCAATAGTGATTGCTTAATCCTTTCAGGATGTACACCTGGAATCCCACTATCAGGAAAATCGAATACTTTTAAATAGTCTATTCCCAGGATAGCTTTAATTGAATTTACTTCTTTGGTTCTTTCTTCTCCGAGATTTTCTTTCGGAACCAACCCCCCGGTAGGACCTGCTTCTCTCCGGGTTAGGTAGACAATGCCGGTATCAATGTTTTTTGCGTTCAATTTTGCCAGTGTTCCGGCTACTAAAATTTTGTCATCCGGATGAGCAAAGACAAATAATACACGATCCCCTATAACAGCAAGTTCTTGCGTTGGTATGGAGGCATCATTTACATATCTATTCCCGATAAACAGTAAACTTATAAACAAAACTAAAATTACCAGGGCTATGTTCCTTAATTTTTTCATCACACGATCTAATGGTAGTCTTTAAGAATGTGCTAAATTTATTTAAGTAATCATTCCTTATTGAGTCTCATGGTCTGGCTATGATTTTCTTTAGACGTCCATTGTTTAAATTTAATAACAAAGAGCGGGGAATTTAATATTATTTCAAGACATTGATCTATACACCGATTCAGAACCTGCTTTTTAAAATATTTGAAGTCGAAATAGAAATCCGGGGTACAAGCCTGATAAAAGGAATAAAATTTAAAGTTTGCAGGAGGCCGGGCTGTATAGGAGCCATTGTTAGCGGTAGTTTTTATTTCGTTTCAATGTCAAATATTTTTTGTCCGTAGTGGCCTAAATAATGCTTTAGTAAGGTTTCATAAACGCTTACGCCCGTGTCCGAGTTTGTGAAAATCAAAAGTCCTTGCCTTGTTTTTGGAAAGATAAACACGATAGTTTGAACACCATTATCAGAACCACCGTGAGACAAAGTATATTCACCATTTCCTAAATCATAAATTTCAAAACCCAAACCAAAATGTTTTCCTTTTGTACTTGCTACCTGGTTTGTGGTCATTTCATCAAATACCTCTTTTGTCAATCCATCACCATTCATCACACTTATTAAAAAAATTCCATAATCTTCAATGGTTGTCAATAAGTCATCGGCAGCATTTGGTGTTTTGTTTTTTACAGTTTCATACTCCTTACCATCTTTGTCATACCCAATTGCCAATCTTGTTGTGTCCACATTTTTGCCCCAAACATATCTTGTATCGGTCATTTTTAGTGGTTGGAAAACAAGTTCGCAGGCTAATTGTTGCAATGATTTATTAAACTTCTTTTCCAATGCTTTCCGTAAATATTCCATTCCCTCGCCCGAATACTGGTATTTTGTTCCTGGGTCAAATTGGAAATCGAGTTTTTTATTTTCATTCATCCAACGCCAATTTGGGAAACCAGTTTGATGGCTTAAAATAATTCTTGTTGTCAGTTTTTTATTTCGTGGGTCGTTTGCAATATCTGGGTCAGTCCAATATTTGTAAACAGGTTCGTCTAAATTCCATTTTCCTAAACTTACCAACTTTAACGCAACAATTGCAGTTACAGGTTTGGTTAAAGAAGCCACATTGAAAATAGTATTGTATGGTGCTGAAATACCTTTGGCAATTTCTCCGAAAACTTTTACTTGTTGTAATTTTCCATTTTCAATAACTCCAATTCCTAATGTTGGTACTTTGTTTTCATTCAGCCATTTTTCAATTTCAACATCATTGTCAAAAATTGGATTTTCTGTTTTTTTATTTTCGTCTGCCTGATGGTCAAAACTAAATGAGGTGGCTAATTTCCATTCTCCGTTTTCCAATTGCCAAACATTGGTAAACCTGGCAATTCCTGCCTGGCTTTCTCGTTTTTCAGAAAACATATGTTCACCATTCTGAACAGCACCGTAAAGAGCGTCATTTTTATAAAGTGGAAAAATTTCGGTACTTTCTTTTACTAAAAATCTTTTTACTTGACGGTTTGCCTGATTATTGCAAATTCCTTTTTTTAAATCGATAAGAAATTTTGTTTTATCCGAAATTCCGTCTTTGTCGTGGTAAAATTTTAGGTTGTCGCTCAATAGGTTTTCAAACTGTTTGATGTCGCAAGTATTAAAACCAACTTCAAAAAGCAAGCTGTCTTTTGCAAAAATAGTTTTATAGAGGTCTGAATTTTTGTCAACTTGAGCAAGCGCTGAAAAAGTTGTCAGCGTGATAAAAAGTATAAATAATTGTTTTTTCATTTATTATGG
>DATGCB010000369.1:0-2176 GCA_035312365.1 Eudoraea sp.
GCTGCCTTCTTTGTGGCGTATATGAATCGATATCAGATCATCCCTGAAGAGGAGATGCTGGCCAAAATATTTGGGAAAGCCTATCAGCAATATTGCCTGCAGGTAAGAAGGTGGTTCTGATACTATTAGGTATTTTGCTTATAATGGCCATATATTAGTAAATTAACTTATATATAATAATATTAGCATATTTACTTATAATATCATATATTAGCGTTTTAGCTTATAAATATGGTTGCAATCATTACCGGAGATATCATTAATTCTGAGGAACACACCTCCTCTGACTGGATTCCTGTGCTGAAGAAATATTTCTCCACAATTGGACAGACCCCCCGCGACTGGGAAATATACCGGGGTGATGAATTTCAATTAAAAGTGGCCAAAGAAGAGGCACTAAGGACCGCTATACACGTTAAGGCAGTGATCAAATCCATTAAAAACCTCGATGTGAGAATGGGTATTGGCCTGGGTAAAGAAACTTTTACCGGTGCGGGTGTCAGTGAATCTAACGGCCCGGCCTACCAGCGTTCCGGGCGCAGCTTTGAAGGCCTGAAAGAACGAAAACTCAATCTCAGCATAGCCACGGGCAACAAAGAACAGGACCGTGCGTTGAACCTGATCCTAAAACTTGCCCTGGATTTTATGGACGATTGGAGTACCGTTTCTGCGGAAATTGTGGCAATCGCCCTTGAACATCCATCGGCTTCACAAAACGAAATTGCAAAACAACTGCATATACAACAGTCTGCGGTGAGTCAGCGTCAAAAAAGAGCCCGCCTGGACCTCATCCAGGAGGTACTGGATTTCTACACCCACACCCTAAGCAAAACCGGCTTATGATACTATTTACAAAACTTTTACTGGCCCATCTCATCGCAGATTTTATGTTACAGCCCCTGCGCTGGGTACTTCACAAGGAACAGCATAAAGCTGCTTCCGGATTTCTATATTTCCACGTACTGCTCCATTTTGGGCTTACAATGCTTCTTCTCTGGGATCTGAGCTATTGGAAACTGGCACTGGTCATAGCAATTTCCCATTACCTGATCGACCTTGGGAAATTGTACACCACCCGTTTGTTCAGAAACAGGGCCATCCCATTTTTTATTGACCAGGCTTTGCATATTGCTGTTTTGTATTCCTGTGTTTACTATGGTAATTTGTGGGAGCATACCCAATTCGTTGTACAACAGTTGGATTGGCCTTTGATCACGGCCATCGTGTTTGTCAGTTTTCCAACGGCCATTATCATGGGTAAATTGCTGGAAGGGATGTCTGAACAAATTGCACTCGACCATAAGTCGTTACCCAATGCAGGCAAGTATATTGGTATTTTAGAACGCCTTTTTGTTTTGCTATTTATTATCTTGGGAAGGTGGGAGGCCATTGGCCTTCTGATTACGGCCAAATCTGTCTTTAGATTTAATGATTTAAAGGACAGCAATAACCGCAAGCTCACGGAATATATTCTCATTGGGACCTTATTGAGTTTTGGTATTGCCATTTTGGCCGGGATATTTTACATAAACCTATAGAACCATGAAACATATGAAAAATTTTACCATCGGAATTTTGGCAGTACTGCTCTTTTCCTGCGCTGAAAAGAAAAGTGAGGATAAAAAGGAAGCTGAGGTCAGTGCAGCACAATGGTCGGCATCTGAGGCCTGGGATTGGTACAATGAGCAACCCTGGCTGGTGGGCACAAATTTTAACCCAAGCACTTCTGTTAACCAACTGGAATTCTGGCAGGAAACCACGTTCGACCCCGAAACCATTGACCGTGAATTAGGCTGGTCTGCAGACCTGGGGATGAACCTGCACAGGGTGTACCTGCACAATTTGCTGTGGGAACAGGATTCCATAGGATTTCTGGAACGATTGGACAGCTATCTTTCCCTGGCGGAAAAACATCAAATTAAAACCATGTTTGTATTGCTCGATGATGTCTGGCACCCGGTTCCCAAATTAGGGAAACAACCGGATCCGGTACCACATCTGCACAATTCGGGATGGGTGCAAGCCCCGGGGGCGGCCATTTTAGGGGATAGTACACGGCATGACGAATTAAAGAATTATATCAAAGGGGTGGTGGGCCGCTTTGGACAGGATGACCGGGTGCTGGTGTGGGACGTTTACAATGAACCCGATAATGTGGCCGGCCAGGAAGGCAGGG
>DATGCB010000370.1:0-2510 GCA_035312365.1 Eudoraea sp.
AAAGTACGGGAATACCTTTATCCTCCGCATAATCAAGCACATAGGCAATGGTCTCTTTTGGGATCTCGTATTGCATCACTATGATCGCCGCATCCCCGATAACGGCTTCCACCTTTTTAATTTTTTCAGGGGTCAGGCAGGCATTGGCCCCGGGAGCTACCGATATATAGTTTTGACCGGCATTCCCGATCATTATCAGGGCGTGGCCACTTACTTCATCCCGCTCCTTTAAAATATGATGCGTATCAATACCATCGTTCCTGAAATTCTCAAGCATCTGTTTGCTATATGGGTCGTTGCCCACGGCCGTCAAAAAGATCACCTCCCCTCCTGCCCTGGCCGCCGCAACCGCCTGATTGGCACCTTTGCCCCCGAATACCTGGAAGAACGTCGCGCCCGTAACCGTTTCGCCTTCCCTGGGAAGACGATCCATCTTCATGATCATATCTACATTGGAACTTCCGATAACTACAATTTTTTTGCGCATCATGGACGATAAGTTGCTAGTTTAAACGGGCAATGACGATCAATACCAACCCAAAAATAAAAAACGTAAACATAGCGGTCAGCAGCTTACCGGTCTCTTTTATGGCCGCTGCAAATTCCTTCCACACAAAAACTCCCCAGGCCGCTGAAATCATGGTTGCCCCCTGGCCCAGGCCGTAAGAAATGGCAAATCCGGCCTTTTCAGAGGCGATCAGGTTAAACTCCATCGCTATGCACCAGATAATGCCCCCTAACAATCCTATGGTATGCAGCTTTGGACTGCCAAGATGGAAATAGTCTTTATAGGTCACCGGGCCCCCGGTAACCGGTTTGTACATAAAATAGGTGTTAAAGATAAAGTTGGACAGCAAAATACCGAGGGTGAAAATGAACATTGCAGAATAGGAAGTAAGAAAACCGCTTTCCGGCTCGCTAAAATCAGAAATCATGGATTCTGCCACGAACCGATAAAAGAAACCCATCAAAATGCCTGAAAAAACAGACAATACAATGCCTTTTGTCTTGTTGTCTTCCTTATTCGCCGGTAATTTGCCATAGGCTTTGGCATTAAACAAAATTGCCAGCACTACCAGGATAAGGCCGCCGAACAACAGGTAAGGATTGCCTATCGGATCGCCCAAATAATTGACCACGACGCCAATGACCAATGCCAGCCCAACGGCAATTGGGAATGCCACGGACATCCCGGCAATCGCCGTTGCCGCCACAATGAGCAAATTGGATAGATTGAAAATAACGCCCCCCAGAAGTGCCGCACCTATGGCCGACATCTCTGCCTGGCCCAGGTCTGTAAAAAAGGACCTTCCCGCTTCCCCGGTACTGCCCAGGGTTAACCCGAAGATTAAGGAAGTCAGTACCAATCCAATGGAATAATCCCAGTAATAGAGTGGGAAAGCCCATTCTTTTGAACTCATTTTTAAGGTGTTGGCCCAGGAGCCCCAACCGATCATGGTCACCACACAAAAAAGGACCGCAAGGGCATAAGAGTCTACTATAAACATGGGTTATGGTTCATATTGTTCGTCATTGCTTTGATCTTTAGGGGGTTGAAAACGTCTGATTGCCTCTTCCATAATGGCCTCTGTAGCGGTTGCCCCTACTCTGCTGCAGCCAAGCTCATATACAGCTAAAAGCTGATCCAGGGTACGCACTCCCCCGGACGCTTTCAGCTTTACCCCGGGGCCAATATTATTTTTCATAAGGATTAAATTTGGGATGGTAGCCCCCGTATACGAATAGGTGCCGTCCTCATGTTTAACGAATCCGAAGCCTGTGGATGTCTTAACATAATCCACCCCTGCCCTGGTGCAGATATCGCAAAGTCTTATGATGTCAGCTTCCCGATCTATGTAATCTGTTTCGAAGATCACTTTTACTACGGCAGCATGTTCATGGCACGCCTTGCTAACGGATCCTATTTCTTCCTCCACATAGTCCCAGTCACCCTCCAAAGCCTTTGCTATATTAATAACCATGTCAATTTCCTCCGCGCCATCCTCACAGGCCTGACGGGTCTCAAAAACTTTCGTTTCAATGGTAGAATTCCCGGCGGGAAAACCAACAACGCAACCAACATTGACGTCGTTGTCTTTTAACAGGAGGAGGGCATCCACTACCATATAAGGTTTAACACAGACAGACGCAACCTCATATTTAAGGGCTAACGCGCACCCCTCCCTTAGTTCCTTCCGTCCGAAGGCAGGATGCAGTATGGAGTGGTCGATCAATTTTGCCAGGGTTCGGATCATAAAACATGAATTTTCTTTATCGTTTCCAACGCTGGTTCCCCTGTGATCTCCTTAGAGGAAATAGCTGTTTCTTATCGGATATTTGGCAGTATTACAATATAAATCTCCATATAAATTCAAATCAGCCCAGCTGGTCCTGAACCGGATGGAAATATGCAAAATCGGATCCCCGACGGCAATACCCAGATAGTCAGAGACCTCTTTGGTGGCAGGTATCGCCCGCAATTCCTGCTCAGAACCCATAACCTCGATGAA